>JBCLEL010000340.1:0-2565 GCA_038913435.1 Chloroflexota bacterium | reverse complement strand
CGGACAGGATATGAGCTTAGATTGATGCCCATGCGCTTGCAAAACTGATCCCCTCAAATCTGAACACTTACGTGGAAGCTTATCCGCTAAATGTGAAAACGGACGGCTGATAGTATAGTTAGGTGATCCGGCTGCCAGCTTTGACTATCTAGATCGGGAGGACCGATGACTGATCCGCAACCATTCGTCGAACGACTAAGAGCCGCTGCGCAAAAGAACCGTAGCTGGCTCTGCGTCGGTCTCGACGTTGTGCTTGACCGACTGCCGGCTGGCCTGCCCCACACGAGCGATGGTGCATGTCAGTTCGTCAGCGCCGTAATAGAGGCGACCAGCGACCTGGTCTGCGCCTACAAGCCGAACTTCGCCTTCTACGAGGCGATGGGCGTTGACGGCTGGCGGATGCTGTGCGAGATGCGACAAATGATACCGCAAGAGATTGTGTTAATCGCCGATGCCAAGCGTGGCGATATAGGTTCTACCTCCGAAGCATACGCCCAGGCAATTTTCGACCGCATGGGATTCGACGCGCTGACGGTGAACCCATATCTGGGACGCGACGCCATTCAACCGTTCCTCGACCGGCGTGATCGGGGTGTCATCGTCGTGACTCGAACATCAAATCCAGGCGCCCGCGATTTTCAAGACCTTTTGGTTGGCGCGGAACCGCTCTATCTGGCGGTAACTCGTCAGGTGATGGCCTGGAACGAGCACGGCAACTGCGGCCTAGTAGCCGGCGCAACCTACCCAGCCGAGCTAGCCTCTATCCGCCAGATTGCGCCAACACTACCGATTCTGATCCCCGGTGTCGGCGCGCAGGCCGGCGACCTGGCGGCGGCGGTAAAGGCCGGCCGCGACAATAACCGAGCGATGGCGATAGTCAACGCCTCGCGGTCGGTCATATACGCCGGTGACGGGCCGGACTATGCCCAGGAGGTAAGGCGCGCCGCCAGCCGGCTGCGCGACGAGATAAACGCCGCGCTAGCCAGCGATTGAGGGTTCCCATTGGTACTAGCGTTGTACATAGGCGACGTGGTCCGGCTGAAGAAGCCTCACCCTTGCGGCGGCTACGAGTGGCGGATTATTCGAGTGGGCGCTGACATTGGCTTGCGATGCCTGAGCTGCAACCGCCGGGTGCTGATGCCCCGTAGCGAGGTCGAGCGCCGGATCAAGACCTTCATATCACGCGGCGATGCCATTCCGGCTGAAGGTGTCTGAGGTGGCGCTCACCCAGCCGAAGCCTTCCGGGTCAATCTTTCGCAATCGTCAATTCTCTTACCTATGGTCGGCCCAGGCATTGTCCCAGACCGCTCAACAGGCTACCTGGTTTGGCATGCTGGTGGTGGTCGAGGAGACCAGCCGTTCAACGGCAGTGCTTGGAGCGGCGATCCTGTCCACCGTGCTTCCCGGTGTTTTCGTTGGGCTGATCGCCGGCGTCTTTGTGGACCGCTCGAACAAGAAAAACGTGCTGGTCTGGACCAACTTGCTCCGGGCATTTGTGATTCTAGGCTATCTGCTCTATCCGATCTCGCTGCTAGTGGTCTTTGCGGTGAACGCGCTATTCGTGGCGATCAGCCAGTTCTTTGGGCCGGCCGAGGCGTCTACCATTCCTGCCCTGGTCCGGAAAGAGCAGTTATTGGCGGCCAACACGCTCTTCAACCTCACCTTCACTATCTCTCAGTTGATTGGGATAGTCGTGCTAGCGCCCTGGGTAATCAAGTTCGCCGGCGCGCCGGCCCTATTCATAATCATCGCCGCCCTGTACCTGATATGCACCGCCCTGGTAACGCTTTTGCCGCCCGGCGAGCGGCCGGCGCAGGGGCTTGACACCCTCAAACGTGAGACGTTGGCTGCCGATATTAGACGCGACCTCGGCGAGGCCTGGCGCTTCATAACTGCTGACAGGCAGACCTGGTGGTCAATGATCTATCTGACCACCGCCTCGTCGCTGATTCTAGTCATGGCGATGCTGGCGCCGCGCTACATGGTGGAGATAATGGGCATAAGGGCTGAGGATGCCGTCTATCTGTTCGCGCCGGCCGGCCTGGGTGTCTTGCTTATCACCCTGGTGGTGAACCGACTTTCCGGCTGGTTCAGCCTGACCGACCTCAGCCACATTGGCCTGGCGCTGACAACGGTTGCCCTGCTGGCGATGGCGGCTATTGACTGGCTAGCGCCAATATTGACGCCGGCGACATCCTGGCTGTTCACCGACATCTTGCACCAGCCGGCCCGCCACGGCCTGGTGCCGGTTCTGGCGTTATTCTCCGGCGCTTTCGGAGTCGGCTTTGGCTTGGTGAACATACCGTCGCAGACCTTGCTGATGACCCGCGCGCCGGTCGAATCACGGGGACGCATCTTTGCGGTGCTGTTGATGATGGGGAATACAGCAGCGGTGCTGCCAATCGTTTTCTTGGGCGGTGTTGCCGACACCATCGGGGTAAACACCACCGTAGCAATAGTCGGTCTGCTGGTGGCAATAGTGTTCGCCGTCGGCAGGACGAGCCTGGCCCGTGCCAAGCCGGAGTCGCCGGAGCCGGCGGAAACCGGGTCGTGACGAAACTATAA
>JBCLEL010000339.1:0-2571 GCA_038913435.1 Chloroflexota bacterium | reverse complement strand
AGGCGAATGGCATTCGCCTTTACTGAGTCAGCTATTAGCTATCTCCAACATTGTTGGCTACCGTGAATGACGAACTAAAAATCCGGCTGGTGCGCTCGGAACGTCGCAAGAATACAATCAGCGCCCGGTTGGTCGGCGACACCTTGACGGTGATGGTGCCGGCCGGCCTCACCGCCGAAGAGGAGCAGTCCTGGGTCGAGCGGATGACAAAGCGGGCGCTGCGTTCGGCCGGCCGAACCAAGACGCGCTCTGACGAAGAACTAATTCGGCGGGCTAAAGACCTGGCGGAACGCTACTTCGCTGGCCGGCTCGGCGAGTTCTCGATCCGCTACGTGACAAACCAGGACCACCGCTACGGCAGTTGCACCCCCAGTCAACATTCAATCCGCATCTCCGACCGACTGACCGAGATGCCGGCTTGGGTGTTGGACTACGTGATCGTCCACGAGCTAGCGCACCTTATTGAAGCGAACCACGCCAAGCAGTTCTGGCGGCTGGTCAACCGCTATCCTTTGACCGAGCGCGCGCGTGGCTTCCTTATCGCCAAAGGAATGGAGTCAGCCGAAGAAGCACCGGATGACTTGGAGTAGAGAACATCAATGCTCAATTGAGAAGTAGAATTCAGCCAAGGTAATCTAAGAGGGTGTCTGAGAAGCGGGTCTGCGTCGCCGGACTCAAGTCCGGGCGCTTGGCGAGCGGCCTAAAGGCCGGCCAGGGGGAGTGCAGAGGGGCGCAAGCCCCTTGGCCGGGGGTCTGGGGGTGTCCCCCAGCCGAATTTCCCCTTCTCCCGCGCGCGGGAGAAGGGGATAAAGGGGATGAGGGTCGTACCCGGCTCACGTAAATGGCTTTCCACACACGCTTTGAGACCCGTACAAAAAGATGCCCACTCCTATGGGGTCTGGGGGTGAGGGCAGTAGCCAACCGGCAAGCTACATTGAAAATGTATTTTCATAGGTAGGTGGTCGCCCCTCTTTGGGCGATGGAGCGCTGGCAAAAAAGATGTCCACTCCCATAGGGCAAGCCCCTGCGCTACAAGCTTAAGCGATTAATATTATCAGCATTGAGCATAATAATTGAGGCGCATTACTCAACCTTACTGCTTGTTGCGATATTATGCGGTATTAACAGTAGCGCGGGGCCTTGTGCCCCGCCCGTCCCTCTGCAGGGGACAAGCCCCTGCGCTACAAAGCTCAATGCTTTTGCACTCCGCTGTAGGATCAAACATCGAGTATTTTGGACCACAGGAGGAACATCAACATGACTCTATTTGTATCGGCTGAAGAGGCTGTTTCAGTTGTCAAATCCGGCCAGCGCGTCTTTGTCCACGGCGCCTGCGCCAAGCCGGAAACGCTGGTGAACGCGCTTACGGCTAGATGGCAGGAACTTGCCGGCGTTCAGATCGTCCATCTGCACACTATGGGCGACGCGCCCTACACCCGCCCTGAGATGGAAGGGCATTTCCGTCACGTCGCGCTGTTTATTGGGGGCAACGTCCGCCAGGCTGTCAACGAAGGGAGAGCAGACCTCGTTCCTATCTTTCTCTCTGATATACCCGGTCTATTTCGCAGCAGCCGCATGAAGATTGACGTTGCCATGCTTAATCTGTCAGTGCCCGACTCGCATGGCTTCTGCTCGTTCGGCACATCGGTGGACTGCGCGCTAGCCGCAGCGCAGACGGCAGAGATCGTGATTGCCCAGATAAACCCGGCTATGCCGCGAACGCTCGGTGACTCATTCCTACACCTGCGAGATGTGGACTACGCCGTTGAGGTTGAGCAGCAACCTTACTCAGTGCCTCAGGCGCCTATCAGCGAGGTTGAACGCCGGATCGGTCAGCATATCGCCTCGATGGTAGAAGATGGCTCAACTGTGCAGACCGGTATCGGCGCGATACCGAACGCCGTTCTTGAAGAGCTGAAAGGACACCGCAATCTCGGCGTTCACACCGAGATGTTCAGCGACGGCGTAGTTGATCTGGTGGAGCTTGGGGTAATTAACGGCGCCGAAAAGACGGTAAACCGCGGCAAGATCGTCACTTCGTTCTTGATGGGTACCGGAAAGTTGTACCAGTTTGCTGACGACAATCCAAATGTCGAGATGCGTCCTATAGACTATACCAACGATACGTCGCTCATCAGGCGCCTCAGGAAAATGGTAGCGATCAATTCAGCAATCGAGATTGACCTGACCGGCCAGGTCTGCGCCGACTCGATTGGCTTCCAGTTCTACAGTGGTGTTGGCGGACAGATGGACTTTATGCGCGGGGCCGCTCTATCCGAAGGAGGCAAGCCGATCATCGCGCTTCCATCAACGGCTAGGGACGACACGATCAGCCGGATTGTCGGTTGCCTGAAGCCGGGGGCCGGCGTAGTGACAACACGCGCCCACGTGTGGTACCTGGTGACCGAGTACGGCATCGCCGACATCCACGGCCTGACGGTTTCCGAACGGGTGAAGGCGATAATCAATATAGCCCACCCCAAGTTTCGCGAAGAGTTGACGAAGTTTGCGCGCGAGTGCCACTATATGCCAGGATAGCTACCGGTATAGCTAACCCGATTCACTTGGGGA
>JBCLEL010000338.1:0-2597 GCA_038913435.1 Chloroflexota bacterium | reverse complement strand
TGTAGATAAAGCGGCTCAGGACCTCTTTAATCTTCGCGACAAAGAAGCCGTATTCGACTTGTCCTCGGCTTTTTTGTATCAACGCTTCTCGTAGATACTCCGAAGCGTTGCTCAATACCTGGCCATCGCTCGGATGGACAAAGCCACGCGAAACGAGGTCAGGCCCTCCCAACAGCTCGCCGGTTTCACGGTCAACGGCGACGGCGGCTATCACCACGCCGTCCTCGGCCAGGTGCCGGCGGTCACGCAGGACAACGCTGGTAACATCGCCGACGGTAAGTCCATCAACCAGCACTGACCCGGCCTGTACGCGGGCGCGCTTTTCCCAACTGGCTTGGTCAAAAGCGACGACATCGCCAATATCGCATAGGACAACATTTTTATCATCAACACCCGATTCAATTGCCAGCTTGCGGTATAGCACCATTTGGCGGTACTCGCCATGCACCGGCATGCAGAACTTGGGCTTCAAGGTTTGAATCATAAGCCCAAGCTCTTGGCGGCAGGCGTGGCCCGAGACGTGAATGCCCTCGGTCACCGGCGGATACATCACCTCGGCGCCGCGTCGCATCAAGTTGTCAATCGTGCGGGCGACGGTCTGTTCGTTGCCAGGCACCGCCGTCGCCGATATGATGACGAGATCGCCAGGCTGTATCTTGATAAGTGGATGGTCGCCAACGGCGATGCGCGACGTGACCGCGCTCGGTTCACCCTGGCTGCCGGTAATCAAAAGCACGACTTTTCCAGGCGGGAGTCGGTTCGCCTCCTCCAGCGTCACCAGCGAGTTCCAATCGAACTTGAGGTAGCCGAGGTCGCGGGCGACTTTCAGGTTCTGTTCCAGGCTGCGTCCGGCTACCGCAACCCGCCGGCCGTGCTTGGTTGCGCTGCGGACCACCTGGTCGAGCCGGCTGATATTCGAGGCAAAGGAGGTCACAATGACCCGGCCAATCGCCTCGCCGATGATGCGATCCAAGGTTTCGGCGACAATGCGCTCCGGCGGCGTAAAGCCGGGCCGGTCTACCCGCACACAGTCTGACAGCAGAACGGTGATCCCCTGGCGGGCCACCTCTTCAAGCTGTGATAGATCGGGATTTTGCTGCTGGTCCGGCTCAAGATCAAACTTGAAATCGCCGGTGAAGAAAGCCGTTCCGGCCGGCGATCTCACAACTACGCTACTGCTATCGGGGATGCTGTGGGCAACCTGGACTAGCTCGATTTCAAGACGTCCAAGTTGGATCCGCTCGCCCGGCGTCAGTCGAACCATCTCAGCCAGATCGCTCACTCGGTGCTCCTTGAGCTTGTTGGCGGCTAGCCCCAGCGCCAGCGGCAAGCCAAAGATTCTGACTGTTTGGCCGAGTTGACGCACCAGATACGGCAGCGCGCCGAGATGGTCTTCATGGCCGTGAGTTAAAACAATTCCGCGCAGCCGGTCGAAGTTATCCAGCACGTAGCTAAAGTCCGGGATAACGAGATCAATTCCCAGCATCTCCTCGGCCGGAAATTGGACGCCGGCGTCAATCAGAATCAGGTCGTTGCCATATTCAACGATAGTGGAGTTCTTTCCCACTTCGCCCACACCGCCAAGCGGGGTGATGAGTAGCTTTTCTTGTATAGAATCAGTCACGACACGCTCCCAGAAACATAGCCAGTTTGACATCTGGCCAGTTGGAATTTTTCATTCACCGTGATTGTAGTCAATGTCAGCGCCGGTGCATAATCGGACGTTTGCGGATCACTCTATCCCTTACCTGGTAATCTGTAGCTGGCGGTGATGAATGGCTAAATCGTCCGCTTCGGAATTGTGGGAGACATCAAGTTGATAATTGATCTAGGGCCGGCGGCCTTGCACGTCGGCGGATTGGTGTTGCTCTGGTCCGGCCTATTCACCATTGTCAGCCTGTGGGTCTGGTTCGAGGCGTTGGAAGGCCGGCAGCCGGCTGATGTCTGGCTTGGCCAGACCTGGGCCAGCGTTTGCGTGATCGGCGCGGCCTTACTGGGCGCCAGGCTGGCCCACGCGGCCGGCCAGCCATCCTATTATCTTTCATCGCCGCTAACATTTTTCGCAATCAGCGACGGCGGCCTGCAAGCCTGGGCCGGCCTCTTAATCGGGCTGTTGGTTGCCATCATTATAGCCTGGCGCAGCCTGGACCAGGCGGCGGTCCTGTTGGCGTTTCTCACCGCCGGCTGGATCGCGTTGGCGGTCGGCGCCGTTGGTTCGGTAGCGGCCGGCGACGCCCCTGGCGTCCTCACCAGCGGCTGGTGGAGCTTTATCTACATCAGCGCCAGCCTGTCGTCCACCAATCTCGGTCTGCCCACCCAACCATACCCGATCTACAAAGTATTCGCCTGCTTGCTGGCAGCCGGCGCTGCAATAAACCAGCGTGTAGCCATCCGCAGCCGGATTCTAAGCAGCGTGCTCTTGGGTGCAGGACTGCTATTCGTCAGCGAGTTTGCCCGCGATACCAGCCGGCTGGCCGGTATGACTCCGTTCCAATTGAGCCTCATACTGATGGCGGCATTGGTGGTCGTGGTAGCAGTTGGCTTCCGCCAGCGGGCCGCCGGCTAGCAGTCTGCAACCGTTCTCGACGAGATTGCTT
>JBCLEL010000337.1:0-2604 GCA_038913435.1 Chloroflexota bacterium | reverse complement strand
TGCTGGGAGAGGGTAGGGTGAGGGTATACGACTGCACAAACGATCCCGGAATTAAAAATTAGCTGGAATGGATGGCCTTGCCCCTGGCTCAGACGCTCACTAGCTCTTGTTGCGTCAACTTGAGTTGACCATCCTCGATCTTGGCGACTACGGTAGAACCCGGCTTGAACTGACCCTGAAGCAGCCCTTCTGCCAGCGTGTCCTCGATCAGGTTCTGGATCGTTCGCCGTAGCGGGCGAGCGCCAAACTGCGGGTCCCAGCCTTTCTCGGCTATAAAGTCTTTCGCCTCATCTTCTACGACCAGCGAGATCTGCTGCTCGGCAAGCTGAGCGCGCACTCGATTGAGCATAAGGTCAACGATGGATCGGATCTGGACCTTGTTGAGCTGACGGAAGACGACAACCGAGTCAATTCGGTTTAGGAACTCGGGACGGAAGGTCTTCTTTAGCTCCCCCAACACCTTATCTTTCATCTTGTTGTAGGCGTCGTCCGAAGTGGCCACCTCATCTGCGCGCAGCGGAGTGAAGCCAAGCGTCGTATCGCGCTTGATTAGATCAGCGCCAACGTTGGAGGTCATGATGAGGGTGGTGTTGCGGAAATCCACCCGGCGGCCTTTGGCGTCGGTCAGCCGGCCATCCTCCATGATCTGCAACAGCATATTGAATACTTCGGGATGGGCTTTTTCGATCTCGTCGAAAAGCACTACCGAGTACGACTTGCGCCGGACCGCCTCGGTCAACTGGCCGCCCTCTTCGTAACCGATGTAGCCAGGCGGGGCCCCGACCAGTCGAGAGATTGAATGGCGCTCCATAAACTCGGACATGTCTATCTTAATCAGGTTCTCTTCGCTGCCAAAGAGGAACTCGGCTAGCGCCCTAGCCAACTCCGTCTTGCCGACACCGGTTGGGCCGAGGAAGATGAACGCGCCAATCGGACGCTTCGGGTCCTTGAGGCCGGCCCGCGCGCGGCGGACAGCCCGCGCCACGGTGACAATCGCCTCGTCCTGACCGATGACCCGCTTGTGCAATGCCTCTTCCATGTGGAGGAGACGCTCAACCTCTTCCATCGCTATGCGGGTCACCGGGATGCCAGTCCACATCGAGACGATCTCGGCGATGTGCTCCTCAGTGACTACCGGACGGCCGGCGCTCTGGGTCTCCTGCCAGCCGGCCTCCAGCTTGTCAATTTTCTCGCGCAGTTTGACTTCGCGGTCGCGCAGGTCAGCGGCCAACTCGTACTGCTGGGCGCTGATGGCGGACTCTTTCTCGCGTTGAATCGCTTCCAGCCCTTGCAGCGCCTCCTTCAAGGTTGGCGGCGCCGCCGATTTTTTGAGCCGGACCCGGGACGCCGCCTCGTCAACCAGGTCAATCGCCTTGTCCGGCAAGAACCGGTCAGGTATATAGCGAGCGGCCAGATTGGCGGCGGCAATGAGCGACTCATCGGAAATCACTAGGCGATGGTGCGCCTCGTATCGTTCTTTTATTCCGCGCAGAATCTCAATAGTTTCTTCGATGGATGGCTCGTCCACCCGGACCGGCTGGAACCGCCGTTCGAGAGCGGCGTCGCGCTCGATGTACTTGCGGTACTCATCGAGGGTGGTGGCGCCGATGCATTGCAGTTCCCCCCGCGCTAGCGAAGGTTTCAAGATGTTGGCCGCGTCAACGGCGCCTTCCGCCGCGCCAGCGCCGACCAAGGTGTGTAGCTCGTCAATGAACATGACGCAGTTGCCGGCCGTGCGTATCTCTTCGATGATCTTCTTCAGTCGCTCTTCAAACTCGCCTCGATACTTAGTGCCGGCTACCAAAGCGCCGATGTCGAGCGTTAGCAACCGCTTGCCAATCAAAGTCTCCGGCACATCGCCGCTGATTATGCGTTGCGCCAGCCCCTCCACTATAGCCGTCTTGCCAACGCCGGGCTCGCCGATCAAAGCGGGATTGTTCTTGGTCCGGCGTGACAATATCTGCACTACGCGCTCTATCTCTTTCGTCCGACCGATGACCGGATCGAGCTTGCCGGCGCGAGCGGCCGCCGTGAGATCAATGCCCATCTGGTCAATCGTCGGCGTGCGGGTAGGCTGTCGGGATTCGTGCTGGGTGTAGCTGGCGCTCTGGCTCAAGACGTGGATGACTTGAGCGCGAACCTTGTCCAAGCTGACGCCTAAACTCTCCAAGACGCCGGCCGCGATCCCCTCGCCCTCCCGGACCAATCCAAGCAGCAAGTGCTCGGTGCCGATGTAGTGGTGGTTCAACCGGCGGGCCTCGTCCACTGCCAGCTCGATCACCTTTTTGGCACGAGGGGTCAGGCCGATCTCGCCCATCACCATCCGGTCGCCGCGACCAATGATAAATTCGACTGCTGAACGAACTTTGGGAAGCTCGACACCCATGTTGGCCAGCACCTTGGCCGCGACGCCCTCGCCTTCACGCACCAGCCCAAGCAAAAGATGCTCGGTGCCGATGTAGTTATGATTGAACCGCTGGGCCTCTTCCTGGGCCAGGGTGAGAACTTTTCTCGCTCGCTCGGTGAATTTGTCGAATCTATCAGCCACTGGTCGCTCCCCCCGAGGCTACAAACAGCTATGTTTTGTAGCCACTCTAGGATTAC
>JBCLEL010000336.1:0-2619 GCA_038913435.1 Chloroflexota bacterium | reverse complement strand
CAACGGCAAGAAGGCCGGGTCAGGAGGTGTACGCCCGCTATCGGCCTGCGAGAGAGTGAGCTAGCGGCGCTGACTCAAGTAGTGGCTCGTCACCAGGTTGAGGTAGGCCAGCGCCAGGAGGTATCCACCGACCACATCAGTGGGCCAGTGCACATATTCTAATAACCGGCCCAGTCCTACCGCGACGATCAAGGCCAATAGTACGATCTTTGCGGCCAGGGACAAAACGCCGCTCCGGATCTCTTTGCCGGCCAGGACAAACAAGAACCCGAAGACGGCGGTATAAAAAATGACGTGTCCCGAAGGATAGCTGTAGCTGTCAAGGAGACTCGGATTGCCGGTCACCAGGTCAACGGGCCGCTGACGGGCGAGGAGGCTCTTCATCAAGAGGCCGATTGGCGCGATCAGGCTTGCCAAGAGCAGATAGCCGGCTGCCCTGGTTCTCCCGAATACGTACAGGCCGAACGCTGCGACTGCGACCAGGATAGCGTTGGCCGGCAGGTAACCGAAAACCGAAATGGCGATGACAGCCGTCAAAAGCCACTCAACTCTGGCGGGATCCAAGGCTGCTAGCCCAACCTCATCGAAGTTCTGTGTCGCGCCAATAACAACTGCAAATGTGAGCACCAAGAACAAAAGCAACAAGGCGGCCGGCCAGAACCAGCCGTTAAATCGGATCAAGCCAAGACGCCTCGCGCGTCCGGATTGATCGTCTTCAGCCCACGCACTAGGTTTACGAAAGAAGCTGACTTTATCTCGGTCTCAAGGACATAGCGCAACTGAGCGTGCAAGATACGCTCCAATTCGTCGGATAAGTCCTGGGTCAAGCGCAGCCTGGAAACCGCGTCATAGTCGTCCTGGGAAAGCCAACGCAACGCCTTTAGTCCGTTCAAGCTGAGCGCCAGAACGCCAGGCAGGCGATGAGCGCAGCCAGTGCACATGGTACCACCTTGACTGGGCGCAAAGGCGTGAGCGTCCGGCCTGATCTCATTTGAACAAATAACACAGCGTCGCAACTCTGGCGCATAGCCGATGAAGCTTAACAGGTGCAGTTCGAAGAAGCGCAATGTCAGATCGGCGCGCCCGCCACTTGCAAGGCGTTCCAGTGATGAGACAAGTAGTTGGTATAGCGGCGGATTCTCGATACGGTCAGCAACCGAGCGGTCCACCAGCTCGGCAATGAAGTAGCCGCAGGCGGTCAGATACAGATCGTCACGCAGCGAAATATAAGCGTCTATGGTCTCGGCCTGAGTCAATACATCCAACTCACGACCGCGAGCCAGCAGCAGCTTGGCGCGTACCAGCAGTTCTACGTGGCCGGCCTTGCGGCTGGTGATCCGACGGACTCCTTTGGCGATGGCGCGCAGCTTGCCAAAGGCCGGCGTGTAGAGCGTCAATATGCGGTCCGCCTCACCGTAGTCATGCCGCCTCAGGATAACCGCCTCGGTTCGATAGGTTCTCGGCTGAGGCACCGCGCTCACCCCCACAATGGACAGCCAACTATAGATGAATAATAGCCGAGGTGTTCGGCGATTGGCGGTAGAGTTTCCTTCTGCTTCGAGAGATGCTGATTCCCAGTGGACATTAACCCTACAGCAAAGCGCAGAAACATCGAGGCTATGCGGCATACCCATTCGCTCGCTGCTGGTCATGTAAAAATGGCAGGTAGCGCAGGTCTCCGAAGGCGACTCGCCTGGTCGAGGGCTTGTGCCTGCGTCGCGGGAGTAGGGGGCGGTCGCCTGAGGCCAGGCCAATGAGTACAGATCGTTGAGTAATTGTTCAGATTCGAGAGGTTTCGTCCCCCTCACTGCCAGCATTGGGTGAGGCCGACCTCATCCCCCTGACCCCCTTCTCCTGCGAGGAGAAGGGGGAACTTCACCCGTGGGGGACACCCCCACATCCCCCGGCAAGGGCGAAGCCCTTGCAACCCGTTGCAGTTTTCACCAATCGGATGTCACCGGACAGGATATGAGCATAGATTGATGCGCACGCGCTTGCAAACTGATCCCCCTAAATCTGAACACTTACTGAACACTTACATCGTTGACTGGCAATCGTATGAGAGCTATACTGATTATACCGGTAATCGAAGCCGGTTCTGGGCGGTTAGCTCAGTTGGTTAGAGCGCCACGTTGACATCGTGGAGGTCACTGGTTCGAATCCAGTATCGCCCACCATTTCTGTTTTATGGCGCATTCGTCTAGCGGCCCAGGACACCGCCCTCTCAAGGCGGAGATCACGGGTTCGAATCCCGTATGCGCTACCAATCCAGCTTAGCAGCATCACGGTTCCCCAATATAATAGGGCGCTGATACCGGCCTATCGTTGTCCTACATCTCGTGGTTGGCAATCTCCAGGCAATACCTACGCTTCAACAAAGTTAATCGCTGCTCGTTAAGAACAAGTTGGAACAGATGGACTCCGAGAGCGTCCCTACCCACCCGCACAAGCGTTGATTACTTGCGCCTACGACCAGGCCGGCCTATCAGTTGGGTAAAGGTTACAATCGAGGCCTCACGGCCTCTTGAGTCTTGTAGTTTTCCAAAGTCTATTTCGGCCTGATCTGGCCGCATTTCTTGCATTGTTGGTAACTGACGCCGGAGCTGTCTTTCTTACTGA
>JBCLEL010000335.1:0-2627 GCA_038913435.1 Chloroflexota bacterium | reverse complement strand
GCGCGATGGCGTCACCCTATGCGCCGATGTCTATCGTCCGGCCCAACCGGGCCGCTATCCGGCGCTTCTAACGCGCACGCCCTACAATCGCCAGAGCCTGACAATGGTCCATGCCCAGTTTGACTTTTATCGGGCGCTTAACGCCGGCTACGCGGTAGTCACACAGGACACGCGCGGTCGTTATGACTCTGATGGCGAGTTCTGCGTCTTCGCCGACGAGATCAACGACGGCTATGACACCGTCGAGTGGGTGGCTGCCCAGCCCTGGTGCAACGGTCGCGTTGGCATGTTCGGATCGTCGTATGTAGGAGTTACCCAATGGTTGGCGGCGGTTTCCAGACCGCCTCATCTGGGTGCAATCGTCCCCAGCATCACCGGCTCCGATTACCACGAAAACTGGTGCTATCAAGGTGGAGCTTACCTGCTAGGCTTCACCCTGACCTGGACGATGGGCCTCATCGCAGCAAACCTTGAGCGAGAGCGCATGCGTGGCAAAGACGTCGCCGCGCTAATCGAGGCGCATACAGATGCTCTCGACGACCTGCGCCAGGGCATCCAACACCTGCCGCTCAATGAGTTTCCACCGCTGCTGCGAACCAATGTGGGCAGGTACTACCTCGATTGGTTGAAGCATCCGGCCGACGACGACTACTGGCGTCAGTGGCGGATTGAGGATCATTACTCGAACATAGCGGTCCCCAGCTTCAACGTCGCCGGCTGGTATGACGTTTTTCTCGGCGGATCGCTTCAGAACTATAACGGCATGCATAGGAATGGTGGCAGCGATGCCGCCAGAAAGGGCGCGAAGCTGGTAGTTGGCCCCTGGGTGCACGGCGCGCCTCTCGGCAACATAAGCGGCCAGATCAACTTTGGCGCACGCGCCAGCCAGGCCGGCCTCGACCTGGCTGGCATCAAACTGCGCTGGCTTGACCACTGGTTGAAGGGCGAGCCGAACGGCGCTGACCAGGACCCGCCGGTCAAGATATTTGTTATGGGCGCGAATAAGTGGCGCGATGAAGCCGATTGGCCGCCGGCCGATGTCAAATACGCGCCTTATTACCTACGCGAAGCCGGCGCCCTGTCACCCGATAAATCCGGCGACGAAAGCTACGACGCCTTTCTCTACGACCCGCGCAATCCGGTCCCTACCAACGGGGGCCAACTGTGCTGCAACCCGGCTGTGCTGCCGACCGGCGCCTTCGACCAACAGGAGATCGAGAAACGGGCGGATGTGCTGGTCTATAGCACCGCGCCCTTGCAACGTGACCTGGAGGTCACCGGTCCGGTCGTAGTTAAGCTGTGGGCGGCCAGCAGCGCGTCGGACACCGACTTCACCGCCAAGCTGGTTGATGTCTATCCGGACGGCCGCGCCTTCAACCTGACCGATGGGATCATTCGCGCCCGCTATCGCAACTCCAAGAGCAAAGCGGAGTTGATCGAGCCGGAACGGGTCTATGAATATACGATTGACTTGTGGGCCACTAGCAACCTGTTCAAGGCCGGCCATCGGATCCGGCTGGAGGTCTCCAGCAGCAACTTCCCGCGCTTCGACCGAAACCCGAACACCGGCGCTCAGCCCGGCGCTGAGGCCGGGCTTGAGCCGGCCCTGCAGCGAATCTTTCACGACAGCCAGCGACCGTCGCACGCGCTGCTGCCGGTTTTGGAGCGTGGGTAAGTCGCCGAGGGCCGGGGGGCTATAACCTGGAGCTTGCACTACGGGCGACCGTCTCAGCTAAGCCGCCTATCTGATCCATACAGGAGGGCCGATTATGAGAGCTAGGATTCTAGTGGGAACTACCGACGGCCTATATGAGTTCAACGGCGAGCGGGCCAGATGGCTCGCGGGCCACGACGTCACCTGGTTATCTCAGGACGAATCGTGCTGGTGGGCTATCCTAGACGGCCGCGAAGTGTGGCGTTCCGAAAGTCGGGATGAGTGGGCAAAGGCTGCTTCCGTAATTTCATTGAAAGCAAATTGTATCTTGCCCTATAACGGCGAACTTTTTGTAGGCACGTCGGGCAGCCACCTCTATAAGCTAAATGGGACTAATTTGGAAACTCTGCTCTCCTTCGATCAGGCCCCAGGTCGGAATGGCTGGTTTACCCCCTGGGGAGGGCCGCCAGACGTGCGGTCCATGTCGGCTGACCCGGAAGGCGCTCTCTACGTAAACGTCCACGTCGGGGGAATCCTACGCTCGGCCGACGCCGGGGCGTCGTGGGAGCCTACGATAGACATCCGCTCGGACGTGCATCAGGCGCTTTTCGACCCGGGATCGCGCCTTCTGTTTGCCGCATCGGCCCGTGGGCTGGGTGTAAGCCGCGACGATGGAAAGTCATGGCAGTTCTACACCGATGGCCTGCACGCGAGCTACCTCCGGGCAGTGGCGGTCGCCGGCGACACAGTCCTGGTAAGCTCATCCACTGGCCCGACCGGGAGAATGGCCGCCATCTATCGCAGAGCGGTGCACGACACCGGACCATTTGAACAATGTGTGAGGGGACTGCCCGACCGGTTCTCCGACAACATTGACACCGCCTGTCTGGCCGGCATGGGCTCCCTGGCGGCGTTCGGAACGTCACAAGGCGAAGTATTCGCGTCTGAGGATCAGGGCGTCAACTGGCAGCAG
>JBCLEL010000334.1:0-2633 GCA_038913435.1 Chloroflexota bacterium | reverse complement strand
GGAGCGATAGCCTGAAGCTGCGCATGCTGTAAGTGACATTTCTCTGACTGATATATCTAGTAGCTGAATAGCTCCTTGATCGAATGGGAGAAACCAGGCAATACTTGCCACCCATCCAACTGGTCATTCGAGCCAAGTATTTGCACTTCTTGGCGCGAACGGTACTCCACTACCTCTTGGCGTGACGGGTAGATCACCCAGATCAGCCTCACGCCGGCCGTTAGATAGTCGTCAACCTTGTCCTGTATGTCGCTTGCGGTATCGCTGGGGGATACAACTTCTACCGCCAGGTCAGGCGCCAATTCCAGGAACCGCTTCCTATCGAATTCACCGCCTAGTCTGCTGGCCGACACGAATGAAACATCGGGGGCGCGGACTGTATCCGGCGCCCGTTCCAGTACGAAGCCGGTTTCCGCCGCCAGGGCGATTCCCAGTTTCTTGGATCGAACATAATTCCTGATTTCTGCGCCGATTTCAAGGGCTATAGCTCCATGTTCAAACCCCGATGGTGTCACGTCTCGCAACTCTCCTCTGACCAACTCCTTACCGCTGTCTTCACCCATATCAAAGAGTTGCTCGGCGGTAACTAGAGTCTGCTTGGTCTCAACAGCCATTCCCACCTCCTCGGTAGAGGTTACAATACCTACACTGTTTGTTCCACACGATTGTTATGATATTCGACCAATCTCGATTCGACAAAGGAGAGCCAGATGATTGCTAACCCCGACTCCATCCGGCTGGATGGCAAGATCGCTCTAGTCACCGGCGCATCGCGTGGCATCGGCGCCGGCATAGCCCGCGTGCTGGCCAGCCGAGGCGCGGACGTTTTTGTCAACTACTACCAAGACCAGGCCGGCGCCACCCAGGTGGTGGAGGCGATTCGTGCGATGGGCCGGCGCGGCTGGCCGGCGCGGGCCGACATGCGCGACCCAAACGACATCGCCGCCTTGTTCGAGCTAGTGAAGCGAGAATCCGGCGCTCTCGACATCCTGGTGAACAATGCCGTCGAGCCAATCCGCAAGACCGCAATGCAACTCACTGTGGACGAGTGGGACCACTCGATGAACGTTGCCGCCCGTGCCCTGCTTCTCTGCGCTCAACAGGCCATGCCACTCATGGCCGGCCGGCGCGACCCGGCGATCATCCACATCTCCAGTGACGGCGCTGCGATGGGACGAAGCTCTACCTATTGCGCGCTTGGGGTGGCAAAGGCCGCCGCTGAATCGCTGGTGCGCTATCTAGCAGTCGAGCTTGCGTCCCAAGGCATTAATGTCAACACCGTCCGGGCCGGCGGCGTGGACACGGCGGCGGCGCGGACCATGCTCGCCGGCCAGGCGCCGAAGCCTTCACCCAGCAACCTGCTCGGCCGACTTTGCGATCCAGATGAGGTTGGCCGGATCGTCGCCTTCCTCTGCACGCCGGACGCCGCTTGGATCAGAGGACAGATAATAGAAGCCAGCGGCGGAAGCTCAATTTAGGTGTGGATGCCAGCGGCCTGTGGTCATCAGACCGCCCTATCAGGCAGTGTTGGTTGGAACGACGCCGACCCCTTCTGGTTCAGGCGCCGGCTGGTACTCCTCGGCGATCAAACGGGCCATCACCTCGCCCATTTTGTCCATCTTAGACATCTTGACCATCACTTTACATATTGGACGGGCGATCCACCTGGGCAGCGGCACGTCGGCCCGTATGTAAAGGTAAAGGCGCGTCCCGCCGGAAGTAGGGGTCAAATGGTACGTCATCTTCAACGGTTTGATCTCGACCGTGAAGTAATCGAACGGCCGCCAGTCCAGGATTGTCTCGACACTTGTACCCTTGCCGTGAGCGCAGTGATTGCTCGCACCGGGACTGGTCCGACCGCTCGGTCGCTCCCCAACCGTAAAATGATTGCCGCCGCTGTAGCGATCTCGCTTTTGCGGATCGTTCAGCCACTCCCAGACGATGGACGGCGGCGCAGCTACGTCATTTGTCAGTATGACATCGGCATCTTCCGGCCCGATGAACACCCGCCGAGTATCGGTAAGCTCTTGATAACGCTTCTGTAAATTCAAGCTGTAAGTATTGATTTCACCCAGATGTTCGTAGGTCTCGGTTTGCGGGCACATCCCTCCAGGTCGCACGCCCATATGATCCAGGCTTTTTTCGGTGAATAAGGCGTAGCCGCGCCAGCCGGTGACCTCGCTTACGTGATTCTTGAGCAGACGATGAGCCAGGTTTACGTCCGACCCGATCAACTCGTAACCGCCGGCCACATTTTGCGCGATGTAGTCGCCATAGTGCGCTATGAACTTCAAATCGAGCGTAGGGATCGCTCGGCAGGCGTTGCACTCGCAGGTGGTGCGCCGGCGGATGCTTTCCAGTCGGTCTCTGAACGCAACGTAGGTGACCTCGACCGTCTCCAGCAAAGTCTCGCCACGCGGCAGACCTGATTCGGGAGCGTAGGCGAATACCGCATCCCCTTCCAGCTTACCAACCGTAAGCAATGGGGTAACACGATTGACGATCAGTTCCAAAAGGTCGCGCAGAATTTCGTGGGCGTGTTCAAGCTCGGTGGCGGCGAGGTAAGAAGTGAATCCTGAAATGTCCGCCAAAACCAAGTAGCCGTGTTGTGTTTTACTTTCCATGATCGGGCA
>JBCLEL010000333.1:0-2644 GCA_038913435.1 Chloroflexota bacterium | reverse complement strand
GTTAGCCCAGAAAGACGATCTACAAGGCCCAAAGATTCGAGAACTGAAAAGCCCTGGAACGGAAACACTCAACGCACGACGTAAGGGAGATAGACGTGATACGGCCGCTCTACGTTCCCAACCGATAATACTGCTCCACCGACCTTGTCCTGATGCCAGCGGATGGCCTCCTCGATCAACCCAGCCCAATACGACTGTCGTTGGGTTTTGTTAAACTTAATGTAACCGGTGATAGTGACCCGCTGCCCTGGCTCAAGCGCATCCGGCAAGCCCCAGCGATAGGGATGATCCACTACCTTTAGGTCATTACTCTCGTACTCCACGCCCACCCGAAACGCGCCGATTATCTCGGAATAGCCGCGAGATCTGAACGTCTCCCCTTCATTAAACACGGTGCCCGACTGAGGCCCCTGGGTGGTCATGGTGCCAGTGCCGGTGTTCTCTAGCTCGATGTCAATACGAGCAATACCGCCCGGTGACATGAGTTGCGGCGCGAATGTAACCCGGCGGATGCTACCGGTCGGCTGCGGCGTCTGATAGTCCAGGTTCCACCACACATCGCCGCGCAACGCCGGCAGATGGGTTGCCAATGTGTCGCCGGGGCAGGTGGTCTCACCCGGCATCGCGTCGCGGTGTCCCATTATATTTGGCAGGTAGTCCCAGACAAAGTAGGTCTTGCCATGCGGAGCAATATAGCGGCAGCGCCAGGCGATCAATCGCGCCAGCGCCCGCTTCATCTCGATTGTTGGCGTGGTGGTCGAATAGGTACCTATGCAGCCGATGCCCACGCTGCTCGGATTGAAACTACCGCGCTGAGGGCTGTAAGCGTGGCCGGCCACCACGCCGTGTCCACCGGCTCGGCCTTCGTAGATATTGCCATAGCGGTCAATCAAATAGGTGTAGCCAACGTCACCCCATTCCAGACTGACGGCGTGGTAGTAGTAGATAGCTCTTACGGTGGCGGCTGGGTCGGGATCCGAATTGCTGGTAGCTGTATGGTGGACGACCGCCTTCTGAATGGTCCGGTATTCACGCGGCCAGATTTCCTGGCCTTCTTTGTCATATCGCCAACTCTCGTTGGCGCCCCAGTTGGCCCGCGAGATGATGGGCTGCGGCTGCGGAGACTGGATTCGACTGATCGGCTCGTCAAACGCTTTGGCGCTCACCGGCGCAGAGCTGCCCTTGCTGGAATTTATGAGGTCTATCCTCACCGGTGGCGCCGGCTGGCCCGGGGCCGGCGTCAATCGGTATTGGGCATAGCGGCTGAGCTGAGTTGACACCAGGCCGGCCGCCTGCCGGCCATCGGCTGACTGCGGCTTACCATCGCAGTAGCATCCCTCCACCGGCATCCATTCCGACCACTCTCGACCATCGGCGCTGACCCTGACCGTCAGGCTTTGCCAGGGACCGGCGACCAGGAATCCCAGCGCGTTGAACTCGTGAGGCGCTTTATATATGCGAGACTCCCACATCCTGTTATCGTCGCTGGACGCCGCGACGAGCGGAAAGTCTTCCCAGCGGGTGGCCACCGTATTTGCCGGCCGATTGTCCTCGGGGACTAAATCGCGGATGGATGGCCATTGACTTCCCAGAGCGAGCGCGCCGGCTGCTCCGGCTACGATCTTAAAAAAGGTCCGCCGACTGACGGCCATTTGAGTAGCAACCCCTACGAGGCAAATTGCAACGCCTGGCAGGCGAGAGAGTCGCCTATCGCCAAATCCGTTTCAGGCTTTGCCTTGACACCCGGCTTGAAATTGGCGGCTTAAGACGAGCTTTCCTTGCCGGCAAGCTCTAGTCCTCTACGCCAAAGGCTGATGTAAATGTGACCTCAGTGGCATGCGCTATACAGTGCCATCTTGACGATTCTAGCCAGTAATTTCGGGGATAACCGTTAAACAGAGGTAAGAAATAGGAGTTAGAGTAAATATACCTTCGTGGCCATGAGCCACCTGCACATAAATCTGATACTATAACCAGAGTAGTTGCCAATCGCCAATGCCACTAGCCAAAATGATGTGAAGAACTAAGACAAATGATGAGAAGCAGGCGACAACTCCGTCAATCGGCCCAGTTGACTGATACGATGGACCGGATCGGACTCGCTAGCGAAGGGCTGGTCCATGCTATCCGTGAACGTGGCGAGCGGGTGAACAAACTGAACAAGACGCTCAGCGAGATGGAAGCTACCATAGCCGACATGACCCAAAGCGTCCAGTCCGCGTCCAACGTAGCGCGGGAGGAGCTACCTCAAGTTACCGAGGATGGCAGGCGCTACACCGAGGGATTCTTTAGCTTTGAAAGGCGACTCAACGCCTTTCAGGATCAGCGGGGATCCATAGCGCCAGCCATTGAACGGCAGCGACGTGAGTTTTCAAAGCGAATGAACCTGATGCTGTCGCTATTACTTGGGGTAGTCGTCCTGGCGATACTGATCCAGCTATTTTTCTCGTAAATCCGCCGGCCTCAACCGCTCGCCGGAGGTCGCCAGTCTCCATAGGCGACTCGCCTTTGGACGTGTGATGCAGATTATTAGCGGTCATCACGCTGGCGATTGACGTTCTCTCCCCGCGTCGGGGAGGGCTAGTGCATAATCAGACGACATTTTCGGGAATACCGTTTCAAGTAGGGGCGTTCAATTCAGCCT
>JBCLEL010000332.1:0-2671 GCA_038913435.1 Chloroflexota bacterium | reverse complement strand
TTATGCTTTCCAGCAGGCCGATTGAGACCAGAACTGTAATCAGTGAGCTGCCACCGTAGCTGATCAGCGGCAACGTGATGCCGGCGACCGGCAGCAGGCCGACATTCATACCCACATTTACCATCACCTGGAATCCGATCATGGCGGCAATGCCGGTCGCAATCAGCCGGCCAAAGCGGTCCTGCGACACTAAAGCGACGCGCAACGCTCGCCACAGCAAAAGGCCGAACAGCAAAAGTAGCGCTATCGCGCCGATAAAGCCGAGCTCCTCGGCCAGCACCGAGAAAATGAAGTCAGCATATTGCACCCGTAAGAAGTGCAGTTGGCTTTGCGTGCCGCTGGTAAACCCACGCCCTTGCAACCCGCCCGACCCGACCGAGATCAGGGCCTGGATCACATTGTAACCCTCATCATACGGGTCTAAAGACGGGTTAAGAAATATGAGGATGCGCCGGCGCATGTATTCGTGCATAAACTGCCAGGCTATTGGCATTGCTGCCAGCGCAACGCCCCCCAGAACCAATAGATGGCGGGTGCGAATACCGGCTACAAACAACATTGCCAGCCAGATTGCGGCAAACACCCCGGCGCTCCCCAGGTCCGGCTGGATCAATGTCAGACCAATCGGCACCGCCGCAATAAGCATAGTTTTCAGCACGAAAATGAAACTTACGACCTGCTCGTGATTGTCAGAGATATATTTGGCCAGGCAGATCACCAAGCCCAACTTGGCCGCTTCCGAGGGCTGGAACTGGAAGCCCTCAAACTCAATCCAGCGTTGAGAACCGTGCGCGATCTGGCCGACGATCAACACCGCCAGCAAAAGGACGTTGCAGCCGCCGTATATCACATAAGCTAATGACGCGAGCGCCCGGTAATCAAACGCCACCGCGACGATGACCAAGACCAGCCCGATAGCGCCAAAGATCGCCTGCCGGCCTACATGCGAGGTCAGCGCCCAGGGATATTCTGTGCCAAAGGTTGCGCTGTAGATGAGCGTCAGGCCGTAGGCCAATAGGAGCAGAGCTATTAGCATTAACAGTGGGTCGAAGTTGCGCCACAGCCTGTCATCGAGTGTGCTTCTGATCTAACTAACCTCCGGAGACGTGGAAATAGTACCGAAAGATAGATTCGGCTAGCTCGCCGGCCTCCTGGGCGCCCCGGCCGCGTTTCACAAAGACCGCCAGCGCTACCTCTGGATTTTGGGCTGGCGCAAAGGCGACGAACCATCCGTGGGTAGGTAAGGCGCCTTTTGCGTCGGGCGTTCCGTATTCGGCGGTGCCGGTTTTTCCGGCGATGTTTAGACCCGGCACCTCAGCGGTATATGAGGTGCCAACATAGGAGGTGCCGTACGGCGTCTTACCTATGACCATACCGGCCCGCAGGCCGGCCTTCACGACTTCCAGGAAAGGGGCGGCGACCGGGATTCGACGGATTACCTGCGGGTCAATCCGCCGCACGACTTCACCACGCTCATCAATTATCTCCTTGACGATCTGTGGCTTGTAAAGAATGCCTCCGTTGGCTACGGCGGCGGCTACATTAGCCATCTGCAACGGTGTAGTCAGGACAAACCCCTGCCCAATCGCTGTCAGATAGGTGTCCCCCAGATACCATTCCTCGTTGTACGTCGCCTTCTTCCAATCTGGCGATGGAACGAATCCCGTGGCCTCGCCGGTCAATTGGATGCCAGTCCGCTCGCCGAGGCCAAAAAGACGCGCGTATTTGGCTAGGCGTTCGATGCCAAGACCGTTGATTTTTCCGGCCGGATCGCCTCCACCGAGCGTGTAGAAATAGACGTTGCAAGAACTGGCTAGCGCGCTGATTACGTCCACCTCGCCATGCGCCGTCCAGTCGGGGAATCGCGTAGTCAACGTTGGGTTGTAGCGATTCGGCACGTACAACGCGCCGGCGCAGTAGACATTGGTGTAAGCGGCAACCACACCTTCCTGCAAGGCGGCGGCGGCCGTGATTATTTTGAACGAAGAACCCGGCGGAAAGGCGTTGCCGATAGCGCCGTTGATAAGAGGCCGGCGCGGGTCATTAATCAGCCGGTTGAAATCCTCCTGACTTAGTCGGCCGCTGAATATATTGTTGTCGTACTCAGGCAGACTAACCATCGCGAGGATTTGCCCATTGTGCGGGTCCAAGACAACGGCTGAAGCGATCTCGTACTGGTCAATATGCTCGGCCAAGATCGAGCGCACCGCCCTTTGTAAGTCCAGGTCAATCGTGAGCACCAGGTTGTTGCCCGATCTGGCCGGCTCCACGCCCAATAGCTGGACCTCACGACCTGATACGTCAACGACCATTCGCCGGCTGCCCGGCTTTCCGCGAAGCTCGGTCTCAAAAGCCGCCTCGACGCTTGCCTGGCCGATGCGGTCGTTAATTCCGTAATTAGAATCAGGCGATTTCTTTGGACCCACCTCCTCATTGACGACCGTCACTACCTTCTCGACAACCTGTAGTTGGCAGGCGCTGAGAATTGGGAGCGCCGCCGCTGCCGCGCTGCACTTCAGCAGCGACCGCCGGCTGAACTTCCTGGAAAAACCCGGGTTGCTCATACTCCTCTACGCCTCTTTCATGAATTGCGATGCTCGCAAAGCGCCAATCCACAGACCCTGACAATAGCTTTCCATTACCGCCTAGCTATCCCGCGGCGACCCGACAA
>JBCLEL010000331.1:0-2680 GCA_038913435.1 Chloroflexota bacterium | reverse complement strand
CCTAGAGATTCTTTTTGGTACGGATTATGGAGGATTGTGCGATGGCGGCAAAAGTTCTCAAGATTGACACCCACAACCACTTCTGGCTCTACGGGAAGTCAGACCTGTACTGGATTTACGCGATGGGGCCGGGGGCGCCAATACCAAATATGCTGCGACGTTCCTACGAGCCGGCCGACATGAAGCCCTGGATGGACAAGGTCGGCGTTGACCGTACTATCATCGTGCAGGCGGCCCACTCCGGCTGGGACAACTGGTGGTGGCTCGATCTGGCCGAGAAACACGATTTCATCGGCGGAGTCGTCGGCTGGGTTGACCTAGCGGACCCAAACGTCGGCAAGTTTCTAGACGATCTCCGCCGGCATCCCTACTTTCGCGGCGTCCGGGCCTGCGCCGATGATGAGGCCGACGACGCCTGGCTGGTGCGAGATGAAGTCCGACGCGGGATCCGAGAAGTCATCGAACGAGACTTGACTTTGGACCTGATGGTACGAGCGCGTAGCCTGCCATCGGTTATCCAGGTGGCCGAAGAAAACCCCGGCGGCAGGCTGGTAGTGGACCATATGGCCAAGCCGCCACTCCACAGCGGAACCATTGACCAATGGCGCGAGCGCATGAGCCGGCTGAAGCCCTACAACCATCTCCAATTCAAGCTGTCCGGCCTTTTCACCGAGTGCGGCGAGGACAAGTCGGTGAACGTCGTCCGGCCGGTGGTCCAGTTCGCCTTAGAGACCTACGGCGTCAGCCGGCTGATGTGGGGCAGCGATTGGCCGGTCTCGGCGACCGCCCTAGACTACCAAACCACCTACAACCGGATGGTTGAGGCGATTGGGCCGGTCAGCGAGACTGACCGAGCGGCGATCTTCGGTGGCAACGCGGCCAAGTTCTACCGGGTCGAGTGATGGATGGCAATAGAAAGCCTTAGGCGATGAGAATCTTATCGCAAGACTATCGATTTGTGCCTGGCTATGATCGGCGAATGCCGATCTGCGATCTCTACCTTATAGGCCCTCGTGGACGGGTTACAGTTCGAGCGTTAGTAGACAGCGGCGCTACCTATTCGGTCTTTCCGATAAAAGCGGCGGAAGATGCGGGGATCAGATTGACGGCTGGCCTCAACCTGTTGGTGCAGTACGGAGGTTCAGATGTTCTTGGCAGGCAGGTTCCTGCGTACCTAGAGTTGAAAGGCAGGCGGTTTAATGCCGATGTGGTGTTCGTTGAACGCTTAAACTTCAGCTTCGCTCTGCTAGGCAGAGTTGGGGTGTTCGCTCAATTCAACGAAGTAGTCTTTTTGGAGAAGATCAAGAATCCACGCGTCGAATTTCGATGGTAGACTAATAATGAGGTGATTTATGGCCACTTCTACCAGGATCAAGTTTTCCGAATTCATAGACCTCCTACTCGCAAGGCTCTATGACCTGGACCGGGAAGGCGAAACAGCCGGTTATTTTGACCTAAATGCAATCAAAAACGAACTAAAGGTGGACATTCCTCAGCGATGGGTCTGGGACGCCGGCCGAGTATTACAGTCCCGCGGGCTGGCCGACTGCCTCTTCGCCATGGGAGGCAAGGCGGAAGCCGTTATCGCCGGAGAGGGACGACTGTACGTTGAAGAGGAGCAGGGGACGGGGATCATAAAGGAGTACCACCAGCAACCACAGAACTATGTGATTGTGTCTGGTACTGCTAATCAAGTGGTTGTGAGCGGTGAGCAATCCAGCGTCACCCAAACAATGACGATAGAACAGGAGCGCAAGCCGGCGTTTGATCTTCTAAAGCAAATCGAAGAAAAGCTCAAGCAAGATCAGACCCTTGATCCCGGCGAGAGAAATGATCTTCTCGCCGACGTAGAAATGATTCGGGGTCAACTGAGAAAACGCGATCCTAATAGGACGGCTTTGGCCGCTATTTTAGAGCCGCTTAGCCAGGTCTCCTCTATTGGGGGCTTGATTGTCCAACTGATCCGGCTGTTCAACCCGTAAAACCACCATCTACCCCGCTGGCCAACGCTCCAGCCGCCAGGCCATGTCCCAAAAGGCTAGTTCCCACCGGCTGCTGGTGACGAAGGCGTCGCGCATCCTCGCTCGCTCAGCCTGGCCGGCCTCTTGCGCCAGCCGCTCCACCAACCGCCGACACCATTCCGCAAGCTCGGCGAACTCCTGGCTGGAATAGCTGTCAATCCACTCGGCGTAGCGCGAGTCGGCCGGCCGCGGCTCTTGGGCCAGGCGTTGGCCGATCTCGCTGTATCCCCACATGCAAGGCAACAGCGCCGCCGCTAGCTCGTTGAACTCGCCGATGGCGGCCGTCCGCAACAGAAAATCGGTGTAGCCGCGAGTGGTCGGCGCCGGCTGCTCGCGTTCAAGCTCCTCGACCGAGATGCCGAAACGAGATGCGTACTGCCGGTGCAACGCCATCTCAGTGTTCAAAGTCTCATCCAATAGCTTGGCGAACTGGGCCATCGTCGCCAGGTCTGGCGAGCGGGCGGCCGCCAGCCCGAATACCCGGCAGTAATCAATCAGGAAGAGATAGTCCTGCCGGATCCAATGTTTGAAGCGTTCCAGGTCGAGCGTGCCGTCGGCGATGCCCCGGATGAACGGGTGTCGGTGCTGCGCTTCCCAGAGGCCGGCGGCGGCCTGGCGTAGTTGTTCGCTAAACCCGTCTGTCATCTGGCGCTTCCCTC
>JBCLEL010000330.1:0-2717 GCA_038913435.1 Chloroflexota bacterium | reverse complement strand
CGTCTTTGCGCCGGTGCGGGAACGGGCGACGCGGTAGCTCCAGTCCAACAGATCAATCGGGTGCATCACCTCTATCGGCAATCCACGCTGGCGGGCGCCGTATGCAAGCTGGATGATGCAGCCGGTGTTGGGCGCTAGCAGTATCTCTGCGCCGGTGGCAGCGAGGAAGTCCAGCTTGCGTTCGAGGATTTCCATTGACATGTCGAAGTTGGTGACGTTGTAGATGCCGGCGCTGCCGCAACAGGCGTCGCTCTCGCCCATCTCGACAAACTCGACGCCGGGGATACTCTTGATGAGCTTGCGCGGCTGTTGCGACACCTTCTGGCCGTGAATCAGATGGCAGGCGTCCTGGTAGGTCACCCGCCGGCGGATCTCGCCCAGAGCGGCGGTGTTGAACTCGATCTCGGCCAGGAACTCGTTGACATCGCGCATCCGCTTGACGAAGCGCTCGGCGCGCTCGGCGTATTCCGGGTCATCGTGCAGGAGGTGATGGTACTCCTTGAGCGTAGAGCCACAGCCGGCCGCGTTTACGATAACAGCATCCACGTCCAGCGTTTCAAAAACCTCGATGTTGCGCCGGGACAGCGTGCGCGCCGTCTCCCTCTCGCCGCCGTGGGTGTGCAATGCGCCGCAACAGCCCTGGCCTCTCGGCACAATCACCTCGCAACCATTCATCGAGAGCACGCGGATCGTCGCGTCGTTGGTGGCGGAGAAGAACTGGTTTTGCACGCAGCCGGCGATAAAGGCGACCCGGTGCTTGCGCGGGCCAGTCGCCGGCGTCACCTCCGGCAGGGCCGGCTTGAACACGCCGGACTGGAAAGCTGGCAGCAGGCGTTCAAGCCGGCCGAGCTTTAATGGCATCTTGTCAACCAGCCCGGTCTGCCGGACCAACGCTTGTAAGCCCGATTTCTGGTAAAAGCGCATGCCGATTCCCAGCAGGTCGAGCGCCGCCGGCGAGGTAAACACACCGTTCAACACCGTCTGCCGCAGGGTCTTTTCGAGGCCAGAGGCCGGCGGAATGGCAGCGCGGGCCTGTTCCAGCAGTTGGCCGTACTGGACGCCGGAGGGACAGGCCGTCTCGCAGGCGCGGCAGTTCAGGCAACAGTTGATATGCTCGCGGAAGTCAGGATCGTCAATCGCGATCCGGCCCTCGGTGACCAGTTTCATCTGGTAGATTCGCCCGCGCGGCGAGTCAAGCTCGCTGCCCAACTCTTTGTAGGTCGGGCAGTAGGAGAGACACATCCCGCAATGTACGCATTGCCGGATCAGGTCACGGTCTATCAGGTTCAAAGGTTGATAGTGGCGTTCAGTAGTGTCAACAGCCATTCAGTGAATCCTTGATGCTGTCAGCTATCAGCAGTCAGCATTCAGCCTTCGGCCATCAGATTCTAGCTGATTGCTGAACGCTGACGGCTGACCGCTTCTCTTCAATCATATCCGGCCGACGAAGCGCCCACGGTTTAATGTACCGGTCGGATCGAACGTGTCCTTGAGGTTTCTCATTACTCGAAATGCAGCGCCGGCGTCGCCCCAGACATCTACCGCTCTTCTGATTGCAACCGGCGCCCGTTCGACGACCAGGCTGCCGCCGGCCTCGACACAGAGCCGGCGGAGCGCCGCGATCTCGCCGGCGACCGAATCAGCCGGCGCTTGGCCGGAAAAAGTCCATGCCGCCTGGACATCGCCCAACGCCGGATAAGCTCTGACTAACTCGCTCTTTTGACCGCCGAGCTGAGCGGACCGGAACGCGCGGGCGACCAGGCCGGACTCGGCTATTGGGACCGACGCTCGCAACCAAACGTCCGAGCCGGCCTCGTGTCGCCGGCGCAGCATTTCACCAACCTGGGCCCATAGATTCGCCGAATCAACCTCTAACACCGCTGCGGCAACGCCGGCTCTGGCGCAGTCTATAACATCGCGCAACTGGCGTTCAACGGCGGCCGGCAGGCCGGCCGCTAGCGCGATCATCGCCCAGAGGCCGGGCGTTAGGCCGGCTTCCGCCAGCCGCAGGCTGACAGCAGAGGCCGCGTCAATCACCGCAAGCGCCTGGGGCGGGGCTGACAGTCTGACGATCCGGCCAACCGTTTCCGACCAGCCGGCCTCGTCGGCGAACCAGGCGACTGCCGTGCCTTCAGCTTGCGGGCGCGGCGCTAGCTTGAAAGTGACTTCGCCGATCAGCGCCAACGTGCCGAGGGAGCCGATCCACAGCTTGTTCAGGTCGTATCCGGCGACATTTTTGACCACCCGACCGCCGGACTTGCTGATTCGCCCGTCGGAGGTGGCAACGACGCTGCCGATGAGCAGATCCCGTGCGCTGCCATAAGACATTCGGCGGGGGCCGCTAGCGTTGGTTGCCAGGATGCCACCTATGGTTGCCAACTCTGCATAAGGCGGGTCTAGCGGCAACCATTGCCCTTTCTCGCCCAGCCTCTGCTGTAAGGCGGCCAGCGTTATGCCGGCCTCGACGGTGACGGTCAGGTTGGCCGGCTGGTACTCGACTATGCGGTCCATTCGGGTTGTGACGATCAGCAAGTCAATGGCATCCGGCGGAAAGCCTAGTCCCAGATTGGCGCCGGCGCCGCGAATCGCCACCTGAGCGCCGGCCCTCGAGGCCAGGCCGAGCAGGCCGGCGGCCTCCTCCAACGATTTCGGATAGGCGACCGCGCGGGGTATCACGCCATCAAACGACAGCGTGTCGTCTTCAGAGCCAACCTGAC
>JBCLEL010000329.1:0-2725 GCA_038913435.1 Chloroflexota bacterium | reverse complement strand
GGACTTCCGATATGCTCGCGAAATGGGCTACGTGATAAAGCTGCTCGCCTCGGCCCATCTGAAGGACGCCGGCTTGGAACTGGCGGTGCGGCCGGCCCTGTTGCCGATGGATCATCATCTAGCCAGCGTCAAAGGCGCCTTCAACGCCGTACTGATTGACGGCGATCAGGTTGAGCAACTGATGCTGTACGGCCAGGGCGCCGGCGCCAAGCCCACCGCTTCGGCCGTCGTGGCCGACATCTGCGCCGTCGCTCACAATATCGCCCGTGGGGTGGCTGACAGGTTGCCACTTGCTGACCGTCCGATCAAAAAGGTCAGCTTCGGCGACACCGAGTCGCGGTTCTACGTTCGCATGCAGGTGGCCGATCAGCCAGGCGTGCTGGCCCAGATCGCTCGCATCTTCGGCGAGCACAAGATCAGTATATCCTCGGTCATCCAGCAGGAGACCGACGAAACGGCCGGAATCGCCGAGCTAGTCTTGATGTTGCACCCGTCGGTCGAGCGACAGATGGAACACGCTTTACAGCGCATCAGCGAGTTGGAAGTAATCCGCGAGGTGAGCGCATTCATTCGGGTTGTGCGTTGATACTGCGCTGTATCGAGTGCGCTTCGGAGTATGACCCGGCCAAGCCACTCTACCATTGTGGCTGCGGCGGACTCCTTGAAGTGTCGCACGACCTGGCCTCCTTGAAAGGTATCCTCACCCGCCAGGAGCTTGACCGCCGGCTGGGCTTGCGCCAAGGTCCATTCAGCAGTGGCGTTTGGCGCTACCGCGAACTGGTGCTGGACACGCCGGCCGGAAGCATCGTGTCCCGGCCAGAAGGCAACACTAACATTTACCGAAGTCCGGCGGTAGCGCGTTGGGTCGGAATAGAAGACCTTTCTCTCAAACACGAAGGTGAGAACCCGACCGGCTCCTTCAAGGACCGGGGGATGACCAGCGGCATCACCCATGCAGTCACCTCCGGCGCAACCGTCGTAGCCTGCGCTTCGACCGGCAACACCTCCTCGTCGCTGGCGTCTTACGCAGCCCAGGCCGGCATCAAGGCGCTGGTCCTGATGCCAGAGGGACAAGTGTCGGTTGGCAAGCTGAGCCAGACCATCGCCTATGGCGCGAAGACGGTCGAGGTGCGCGGCGACTTCGACGCGGCTATGGCGATCATCAACGAACTATCGCAGGATGGTCGAGTCTATGTGCTGAACTCGATCAACCCATTCCGCTTGGAAGGGCAAAAGACGATTATCTTCGAGCTAGTCCAGCAGAGCGGTTGGACTGCGCCGGACTGGATCGTCGTGCCCGGCGGCAATCTGGGCAACACCAGCGCCTTTGGCAAGGCGATCAATGAGATGTCCGAGCTTGGCTTAATCAGCCGCCGGCCCCGGTTGGCGGTCATCCAGGCGGAAGGAGCGAACCCCTTCTATCGAGCGTTTATGACCGGATTTGAAAAGTTCGAGCCGGTCAAAGCGGAGACGGTCGCAACCGCGATCCGTATCGGTAATCCGGTCAACTATCGCAAGGCCCGGCTTTCTATCCTGCAAACCGATGGCGTAGTCGAGCAGGTGACAGACAGCGAAACGCTGAACGCAAAGGCAGTGGTTGACAAGGCCGGCATCGGCTGCGAGCCGGCCTCGGCGGCGGCAGTGGCCGGCGTCCGCAAGTTGGTGCAAAATGGCATCATAAAACCTGGAGAATCGGTGGTCGCGCTGCTCACCGGCCACGTGCTGAAGGACCCTTCCGCTATCATCCGTTACCATCTAGGCGGTGATGGAATGGCGGCCGGCGAGCTAGCCAACACACCGATGGTCATGGAGCCATCACTTGACGAGGTGTTAAAGCTGATATGAGTAAGATCGTCGTTCAGGTGCCGGCTACCTCGGCAAACCTCGGCGCCGGCTTTGACAGCCTGGGTATGGCGCTGACCCTATACAACACCGTCACTTTGATTCCCGACGGATACTTTCATCTCGACATCAGCGGCGAAGGCGAGCAGTGGTTGCCACGCGACCGGCGCAACCTGGTCGCCCGCACGATTGATCGCTTCTTCGCCAAGATCGGGCGTCAACCGCCGGACTTCGCTTTACAGCTAGAGAACCGCATCCCATTGACCGGCGGGCTGGGATCGTCTTCGGCTGGGCTAGTCGGTGCGTTGCTGGCTGCCAACGCCCTGGCCGGCTCGCCAGTGGGTCAGGAAGAGCTGTTAGAGATGGCCTGCGAAGAAGAAGGCCACCCCGACAACGTCTGCGCCGCCATGTTTGGTGGGTTCGTTGTCGCGGTGATGGATGGCAAGCGGCCAATAACCGTTTCAGTTCCCGTGCCTGAGCAGCTTCGGGTTGTCGTGCTGGTTCCTGGCTTCTCGATGTCAACAAAGAAGGCGCGCGAATTGTTGCCCTCAAAGGTATCTCTTCGTGACGCCGTCTTCAATCTGAGCCGGAGCGCGCTGATGGTGGCGGCAATGCAGCACGGACGTTTGGATGTTCTAAAAGTAGCCGCCCAGGATCGCCTTCATCAACCATACCGTGAGCAGCTTTTCCCCGCCATGCCTGCTATATTTGACGCGGCGCTAGAGGCCGGGGCATTAGCCGCCTTTCTCTCGGGCGCCGGTTCCGCCCTGGTAGCCCTAACCACCGGCGAGCAGGAAGAAGAGGTTGGCGCGGCGATGTCGCAGGCCGCTACTGCCGCCGATGTTGGGAATCGCGTAATGGTCCTCGACATCGCCCGCCAGGG
>JBCLEL010000328.1:0-2742 GCA_038913435.1 Chloroflexota bacterium | reverse complement strand
GAAACAGGCATCTGGTTGCTAGACCGGTGGGGAAGCTACTGGTCGCGGTTGAGCGCGCAAAGAATCTTTCTATTGGTCGTATTACTGGGAATCCTTTCTCTTTACGCGCTTGGCCTGGTCGCGCTAGTCACCGCACCAACCGCCGCCGAAATCTCGCCAACTGCAACGGTGACTCCTACCTCAACCTCAACTAGCACGCCGACTTCTACGCCGAAAATAACTGTCACCCCAGCGCCACGCAGCCCGACGGCGACCTTGCCGCCAACTCCTACCCAATTGGTCCTGCCAACCGCGACCTTCCCGCCGCCGCCAACAGCGACGTTTACGCCGGGGACTCTGCGGACCGCGACGCCAACCGTTGATAGGACAGCTTCGCCGGTGCCGGCTGGGACGATCACCCCAGCGCAAACACCCTTGACTCAAACACCAATAACGTCACCGTCAGCCACGCCGATCCCGCTGACTTACACCTTTACGCCGGCGCCGCCATCGGCTACGCCGGTTTTACCAACCCAAACGCTAACTGCGGTTCCGCCGACTCGGACGTTTGCGCCGGCCCCGCCAACGCCGACGCTAGTCCCGCCGACCCGTACATTCACGCCGGCCCCGCCAACCCCGACGGTGGCACAACCAAGTCCTACGCCGGCGCCGTCAACGCCGACCGTCCCGTCTAAGTAGTCAACGCCCACCACCATTGCTCAGTCAATCCGAATCAGGTCCTGAGAGGCATTTGCTATACTCGCGGGTGATGGAGGATTTCTGAGTGAAGGGCCGTGATCTGGTCAGCATCGCCGACCTCACATCTGAGGAGCTGTGGCGGATATTGCGCGTTTCTCGATGGTTAAAAACCGAGCTTCGGGCCGGCCACCGACCGCCCTTGCTAAAGGACAAGGTGGTGGCCTTGCTGTTTGAGAAACCATCGCTGCGGACCAGGGTTTCCTTTGATGTCGGCGTCACCCAGCTGGGCGGCCATTGTTTATATCTGTCACCGAGCGAGGTCGGCCTGGGCACACGCGAACGGGTCAAGGACGTCGCCCGCGTGCTGTCTCGGTATGTTGATGTCCTGGTTGCGCGCACTTTCAACCACGAGACAGTTGAGGCGCTAGCCCAATATTCAACTTGCCCGGTCATCAACGGTCTATCTGACAAAAGTCATCCCTGCCAGGCATTGGCCGACGTTATGACTGTATGGGAGCACTGTGGCCGGCTCGAAGGGGTGAAGGTTGGCTACCTCGGCGATGGGAATAACGTCGCGCACTCGCTGGCGTTGGCCGGCGCGCTGACCGGCGTCAATCTCTGGATAGCGACGCCGCCCGGACGCGAGTGTTCGCCGGCTTACCTGTCGAAAGTCCAGCAAATAGCCGTGGAGCACGGCTCGACCGTCCACTTCACTAATGATCCGATCGCCGCTGCGACTGACGCTGACGCGCTCTACACAGACGTATGGGTCAGCATGGGCCAGGAGTCGCCCACCGGCAACCTGAACCAGCTTTTTGGTCCTTACCAGTTGAATGAGCGACTTCGGTCGCTAGCAAAGCCCGATTGCATCGTGATGCACGATCTGCCGGCCCACATTGGCGAGGAAATAACGGAGGACGTTTTTGAGTCGGCCCGCTCAGTCGTCTTCGATCAGGCCGAGAACCGTCTGCACGCCCAAAAGGGTCTCTTGGCTTTGATTGCCGGCGGAGACCACCCCGACTTGCCGCGTTGAATGTGGGGCGGTTCGCGAACCGACCCTACGGTAACTTCCACTTAACTCCTGCGAGATAGCGTTTATTGACGACCAACATAATCAAACCGGCCAGACTGGCCGGCGAGACTATCAGCGAAATGTGGGATAAGATTATAGTAAGCAAGTCAAAACTCGTGAAAAGAAATGTTCGCTGAGTTACTGGACGCCATCGTCAGCAATTTGTGGCGGGTCAACTTTTGGAGTACCGCCGACATCCTGATTGTTGCGCTGTTTATTTATGGCGTGCTCACCCTATTTCGCGGCACTAGCGCGGTCTCAGTGTTGTATGGGATCGCGCTGCTGCTGCTGGGGTTGCTGATCGTAGGTAGCTTGCCACGTCTCACGATGCTGAACTGGCTGCTTGCCAATACATTGCCAGTCCTATCAATCGCGTTGGTTGTTGTGTTCCAAAACGAAATCCGCAGGGCGATGGAGCGCATTGGCCGGGTAGGCGGCTGGTTGACCCGGCCGCTTGGGCCCACCGGCCAGGACCACCTAGTGCGGGCAGTAGCAGAGATTTCGCGTGCCTGCGCCCGATTATCCCAACGCCGCCAGGGCGCAATCATCGTACTCGAACGCGAGACCGGCCTCCAGGAGTACAGCGAGGCCGGCATCAAGATAGATGGAACGGTATCGGCCGAGCTGCTTCTTACAATCTTCTTCCCAAACTCCCCATTGCACGACGCAGCGGCGATCATACGCGGGGACAGGGTTGAGGCGGCCGGCTGCGTGTTGCCGCTGAGCGAGGCGGATATAGGGAGCCAGTTGGGCACTCGCCATCGGGCGGCGCTCGGCATCTCTGAAGCGTCAGACGCTATCGCGATTGTCGTGTCGGAGGAAACCGGGATCATTTCAATAGTAAACAATGGCCGTATGGTGCGGAATCTCGACGAGTCCAAGCTACGCAAGGTTCTTACCCTGCTCTACGCGCCTGGGCCGCAGGGTCCACGGGGCCTATGGCCCTTCCGGCTGGATGCCACGGCGCCTGTTGACTCAACCGACGGCCGTTC
>JBCLEL010000327.1:0-2773 GCA_038913435.1 Chloroflexota bacterium | reverse complement strand
AGGACGCGGCCGGGTGAGGGTTAGGCGTTGACCCTCTACATCTTACCTACCCCTGTCAGCTCGGTATCCCCTTTCCCGTCATTCTTCGGAAGGAAGGGAAGGGGGGATTTCCGGCTTGGCGGTCAGAACCTGCCACGCACCAGGTAATAGACCAGACGTGGGTACTCGTTCATCATCACGCTGACGCCGATCCGGCTCTCCCACCAGCGCTCCAAATCAACGCCCGGCGCCTGGAAAGTCTGTGGCGTCAATCGAACGCCAGTAGATTCAAACTCGGCCTGAATCGTCAACATCGTCCGACTGGAGCGGTAGTCCACCACGACAACCAGGCCGGACCGCCAACCGTTCGCCTCAAACGCTCGGCGTATTGCCTGCGATTCCTCTTTCTCCGAGGTTGGCAGGCTATTTATGCGGTAAATGGACGTTTCAGGAATACCACGGGCAACAAGGTATCGCCGGACCAGCGGCGCTGATTCGCTGTACTCGATGCCAGCCAAATTCACCTGAAAGCTCGACAACAGCACACTCTTGCTGAGTCCCTCTTGGTACAGCCCCACCACCTTGTCGGCGCCAGGGATGATTGAAGAAGAGTAGGTTGCCACGATCACGTCAGATGGGACCGCCGGCTCATCCAAGACCAGGAACCGGCCAGCCGACGCCAGCATTTGCCAGCCATAGAGCGACCATGCCAAGGCCACGACGATTATCAGGCCGGCCAGCGCCAATAGGATCGGTGGCGCTTTGCGCCATCGCGGTGTAGTGGAAGATTTTGGAGTTTTCAGTTCAGGTCCAGGTAACTAGATGGAGAGTTAGCAGCCTTTGTTGAACTCGTAGTGAGCTACCATCGCCCAACCGGTGTCATCGCGTTTGCTCAATGTCAGTCCGTCGGCGATGAAGGCAAAGTCTAACTCGTGGTCGGCCAGCTCGCCTACCAGATATTCCAGCTCATCCGGCTTCAGCTTGCCGGAGATGATCGTCATGTGCGGCTGCCACTCGTCGGCAGAAAAGCCGTAGGGCCTTCCGCCGACCAGGCGAATCGCCTCGGTCACGCTGCGATACAAATCAAGTACGGCCGGCGTTCTTTTCACCTGAAGGTTGACGTGAGAGATTGTCGGATCGTGTGGCGATTCCAGCACGCCCTCGCCGGCTACCTGGATTGCAACCGGCCTGGTCCTGGTTGTCAGCTTGGCAAGGGTGCGTTTCAGCTCTTCTTCATCAAGCTGTTGATACGAAATCTGAATTGTGAGATGAGGAAATGAGCCAACCTGCCGGTCGCTGGCCTTGGCGAACGCTGCAATTAGTCCTTCGAATAGGGCCTTGGACATGCCGGTGGGTTCGATGGTAACTGAATAAAGGGGCGACTGACTTGGCTGGTCGCTATTATTGGATTGAACTGCCCCTTGTTCAGCTTGATCCAGTGTTAGACGAGGATCGTCACTACTGAGTACCAAAGTTTGTCTCTGCCGTCATTCACGATTGTTGGGGTGGAACACACCCGTAGGCAGAGTATAGCAATAAGTTGGGCGAATGTCCTGCGATTAGGCGCCGGTTCTGGGGTCTTGCGTTGTCAACCGAGACCAAGTGGCCGCACTCAATGCCATCGCCGGACCCAGCTATCTCCCAGCGAGATAGCTGGTTCGGGCCTTTTCTGGCGATTGCTTCTCCCTTTGGGGAAGGCCGGCCGAGTCTGCCAGAGGCCTGGTCAGGTAGACGATGAAAAAAGCTTGCCGCTGCTTTAGGTTGAGCAAACGGAGTAAAATAACGGAGCCGACGGGGGGATTTGAACCCTCGACCTGCTGTTTACGAAACAGCGCCTACTGCCGTCCGCTCCGTATCGCTATGTGCCATTATACGCGCATTCATGGAGTACAATCGCACATCGATCGTTCCAGTTTGTTCGCCGTATGTCGCAGTTTTCCGGCGGTTTGGCTGTCACGGTGGCTGTCAGATGCCAGACCGAACTGCTTGACAACCGCCTAGGAGATACCGGCGAAACGGCGCCATAACAATACCGTGGCGAGCTTCCATCGAGGTCTTCAACGTCCCCGAGGCGACCTCGCCGCAGGCACTCGCACGAAACGTTGGCTGAAGAGGCAATTTCCTCGACGCTGGAGTGTTGCGCCAAGATACACAATTGGTAGATGGTGTATCCTCAAGGCCGGGTGAGCCATGTCGACGCGAACTCTGACCCTACAGCGGTGGGCATAAACATTGATACTTATGGCATACTTGCGGATATGAGAGCATATTCGATCGACCTACGACAACGGTTGCTCGCCACCGTAGACAAGGGGATGGCGAGAGAAGAGGCAGCGGCGACTTTCGGGGTGAGCTTGGTCACCATCAAGCGTCTAATCGCTTTAGGACGGGAGGGCGGGGATCTTAGCCCGAAGTTGCCGTCGGGGCGACGACGCATCATCACAGCGGAACAGGAGGGAGCGCTGCGGGCGCAGATGGAGGCCAATCACGACGCCACGAATAAGACTCACGCTCGGTTGTGGCAGGAGAGGCAGGGGGTGGCGGTGAGTCAGTGGACTTTGGGGCGGGCTATCCGTCGGCTGGGCTGGACGCGCAAAAAAGACGCTAGGGGCCAGTGAGCGAGACGAACAAAAGCGCCAGGAGTATCGGGTGCGAGTAGCTGAGCGGGAGGCTGGTGAGTTTGTGGTGGTGGACGAGTGTGGCAGCAATATCAACCTGACACCGCTCTATGCTCGTGCGCCGCGGGGTGAGCGGGCTTATGGTCGGACGCCGCGTAACACTGGTCGGAACACCA
>JBCLEL010000326.1:0-2790 GCA_038913435.1 Chloroflexota bacterium | reverse complement strand
ACCAGTAGGTGCCTCGCCCTTCAACCTTAGCCTTGACTATGGTTGTCCCGCAGACCGGACAAGGCTCGCCCTCGCGCCCATGCACCTTCGGCAGGCGGGCGCCTGGCTTGGCTTTGCCGTTCACGACCTGGGCGACACCGTTCTCCACCGCGTCAAGTAGCACTTCCCTTATTCTCTGCTCCAAAGCTCTAAACGCTTCGGCACTGATCGCGGCAACTGGTCTGGCAGGGTGGATGCCGGCCCGATGCAAGCTCTCGTCGGCGTAAATGTTGCCTATGCCGACCAGGGTGTGCTGGTCGAGTAGCAGCGCCTTCGCCTTGGTCTTAGGCTTTTTGGCAGCGGCGGTGGCTAGCAGCCCCGGCTTGAACTCGTCCGTTAGCGGCTCTACGCCTAACTTCCGCCCAGCCAGAAACTTTTCAACCTCGGCGCTTGGCATGACGTGCAGGCGTCCAAACTGGCGAATGTCGGTGTAGTAGAGCAGCGATTCGTCGTCGAAGTGGAAGATCAGGTGGGTGCTTTTATGCGGGCGCGGCGTGTCAAAGGACGGCACCGGGTGCCCCACGCCAATCTCGCCAGCCGGTCCTTGATAGAAAAGCTGGCCGGTGAGGTTGAAGTGGATGACTAGGCTCAGGTCATTATCAAAATCAATCAGCAGCCACTTGGCCCGGCGCCGGACTGCGCTCATCCGAGAACCTTCTAGCAGGTCTGGCCCCAAGCCGAGTGACCAGATGACCACCCGTGGCAACCGTATCTCCATTGCTTGCAGACGCCGGCCGACCAGCAACCGTTCTAGCTGCCGGCGCATAGTTTCCACTTCGGGCAGTTCAGGCATTTTTCACTTCCGCATCGTTATACTGATATTCGTGCGCTGAGAATTTGCAAATCACGCTGAACAGAGTCTCCATTATAGAGTTCAACCCTTCGGAGGGTACGAGGTATATAATCGGCGATACCACGGTTGATCTTTCGAGTATCTTACCGATTCGGGGCTGCGACGCACCAAAATGCGGTGATAATAACCTCATCCGAGTATCACGAGATTGCTTCGGTCCTTCCACCGAAGGACCTCGCAATCGTCACATGCCGCTCGGCAGTGGCGCCACAATTCAAGAAAATTACGCCAAGCAGGTGGCTGATGAACCGCGCTCGGGCCAATTCCTCCGCGCATCCGGCGGCACGAGACAAGCTCGTGCCCTACATTAAACGGACTCCTAAACGTAGGGTAGGAGCTTGTCTCCTACCGTCTTTCATCGTTTCGGGTAGCCGGAAGGCTCATTTTCGGAAGAATGACAAGATCGTCAGGTGCGCCAAGCAAAGTGGATATGTCATTGCGAGCGTAGCGAAGCAATCTCATTAATGGCATAGGATGGTTTACCCATCAACTTACTTGTGGGTGCGTCCTCGGGGCTAAACTGATTTGAGCAGGCGCGGGCGTAATGCTATAAAATCCACCCGGACGTCCGGCAATAAGCCAGGGTCAGCAGCCGGATGGTAACAGCAGGGCGCGGGGCTGGCGCCAGCCATTTGCCCATCGTTAATCCCAAACTGATCTGCACTGTCGTTCAAAGTTGACGTAGAGTAACGCAGGAGGTTGGCCTGTAAACCCCGTGAGCATAGTTACAAAGCCACAGCTTTCTGAGGCTCGCCAGCATGATTCTCACCTTCCAGCGAATCTTTCAACCATGCGAGTTCTTTTCGCCGTGGGCTCCTGGGGGCTGGGGCACGCGACTCGCTCCCTGCCGCTGATCCAGCGCCTGTTGGAGGAAGGCAGCAAGGTCACTATCGTGTCAACTGACCGGGCGCTGGCCCTTTTGAAACAGGAGCTTGGCCCGCGATGCGATTACATGGACTGGCCCGACCTACCAAAATCGCTGGCTAGCTCGGCGCCGCTCTCCTATGCCAAGTTCACTCTCACCTTGCCGCTGGTCTACCGGATCGTTATCGCTGAGCACCGGCAATTGAACGATCTGTTGCGCCATCACCGATTTGACCGGATCATTTCGGACACTCGCTACGGCATCTACAGCCGGCGGGTTGACTCCTTTCACCTGGTGCACGGTCTTCGGCTCATCGCGCCACGGCGTGCTAGAGCGGTGGAGATTATCTTTGAATACTTCAACTACAAGCTATTCGGTACGGTAAAGAAATTTATCGTACCGGACTTCAAGGAAGACAGCCTGGCCGGCGAACTCAGCCACGGCATGCGGTTTTTTGACTCGTCCCGGATCGAGTACATCGGCATCGTGTCTGGGCTCCGCCGGCGCGACCTTCCCCGCGATATTGACTACTTTGTCACCGTTTCTGGCCCCGAGCCGCAACGGACAGCCCTGGAGAAGCTCGCTTTGCAGCAGGTAAATGAGCTTCCTGGTCGAGTCGTGGTCGCACTAGGCAAACCGGAGATCGTTCAAGGGCCGCTGGTGCGCGGCAATGTCGAGATCTATCCCTACCTCGACCGCCGGCGGCAAGAGGAGTTTATGAATCGGGCTGAGATGGTAATCAGTCGTTCTGGCTACACGACAATGATGGAGCTGGCCGAGCTAGGCAAGAAGGCCGTCCTGATCCCAACCCCCGGCCAGACTGAGCAGGAGTATCTGGCCCACTATAACCATCAGGTCGGGCGCTTCTACAGCGTCGAGCAGGAAATAATGAATCTCAAGTCCGATGTGAGCCTGGCTAGGCGGTATCCTGGCTATCAGCCGGCCCACAACACTGACGAGTCGGTCGCTCGTTTCATCCAGGTCATCTCCTGAGCCATCTGCTGGATAGTGAATTTTTATCTTCGTCGTTATC
>JBCLEL010000325.1:0-2802 GCA_038913435.1 Chloroflexota bacterium | reverse complement strand
GACGCAGACCCGCTTCTCACACACCCTCTTAGAAACTACCACACCGATTTCCCTCGAAATTCGTTGATCCTTGCCCAATGTCAACTGACGGATTAGCACTGGCGCGATTGTAATTCCTTTCTGTCGAATTGCTCTGCGCCGGCCGGCGCCAGACCTCTCCAAGCAGGCGCCGCCAGGTATCGTGATAACGCCGTCCAACAATCAAAGGCCGAAAGCAACCAGCAAGCAACACTTATGGTACAAATACCCAGGCGCAGCCCGCCAACTTCTCGTGGGCGGCTGCAAAGCTTTGCCAATGGAACATTTGACACCTGAGCGGGCAGCCACTAGCATCCGCGTTGCATAGCGCGCCTCTTTCTTCGATTGGAAGCATTGTATTCGTGTAATGCGTTGTTCTCAGCTACTGAGCATCACCACGATATAGGCAAGGCACTTTCGATAGCTGGAGACTAGTGTTAACTCAAACGAGGTCTTAGGCTATGCCAGGCGGACTCTAAGGGGTGCAGGGGCGAAGCCATTGACGGGGGATGTGGGGGTTGTCCCCCACTAATCATTTCCCCTTCTCCTCGCAGGAGAAGGGGTCAGGGGATGAGATGTCCTTCACTCGTGAAGGATCAGGCCAAACAGCAACCAGTAGGGGCGTATGGCCATACGCCCCTACTTGAAACGGTATTCCCGATAATGTCGTCTGATTATGCACTAGGCCAGAAGTCTTGCTGGCTCTTTGGGTGGTTTCAGCATTGCCTGCCCTCTCATCGTCCTTCAACCACCGATTATTGCCGGCGTTGAGAGCGAGTACGTAGCGTTTCTTTTCACTTGGGTTTAGCGTCTATTCCGAACCTTAGGGCTGGGGCTTATCCCGCGCCAAATCGAAAGAGAGCGGGGGACAAGCCCCCGCGCTACCCTTGCTACCACAAGTAGAAGGAAACGCTACCAGAGTTGGGTGGTGATTGCCGACCAGCCGGAGCTAGGATATACTATTGGCACATTCGAGTCGAAACGCCCATAGCGCCACATTGGTGGACGTAAAAGTGTGGGAGGGATGTTGGGATGGAGTACGTCCTACCTAAGTGCCAGAGTTGCAAAGCCGGCGAGCTGGTCCCCCTATCCGATTTTGGCAGTCAGGGAGCGCCGATACATTACAAAGCGTGGGTCTGCACCAATCCTACTTGTGGCTTCAACATCAAGATACGTAACGGTGACGTGTATCTGAACGAGCCGATCCACCTGGGCGGCCCGCCTCAAAAGAATCAACGGGTTCACAGCTAATACTCTGCCATCGGTCGCACGACCATAGACCCGGCTGCCAGGTCAATCCTTAACACTACATCCTCAATTGCCGGCAGGAGCAACTCTTTGCCGTCAAGGGTGCGTACCAGGTACACGTCGTTTGCTTTGGTGCGGATTATCTCGGACACCTCGCCGATTGCTTTCCCATCCTCTAGCACCGCCCGCAGCCCGATGATCTGATGCCAGTAATACTGTCCCTCCGGCAATGGGACCGCTTGCGAGGTCGGAACGCGCACCAGGTGGTTTATCAGGCTGTCAGCCTCGATTTGACTAGCGATGCCTTCCAGGGTTATCAACTGATGGCGGCCATGCTGGATGACTGCCAGGAGCTTGTAGGGGCGCAAGGATTCCCCGATGTGGATAACTAATCCTGGCCTAAAGCGATCTGGAAAATCCGTCATCGGATCGAGCAACATCTGGCCTCGGTAGCCGTAAGAACGCGCTATCCGGCCAACAACCAGGAATTCAAGTTGCTCTTTGTCCGACGGGGGAGGAGAATCAGCCGACATTCGGCAACGTCATTACGATCAAGTTAGGCCCAGCGAAGCTAGACGATTTCTAGCACCGCTAGCTTCCCCTCTTTGGTAGCTGATACCTTCAGCAGTGTGCGCATAGCGTTGGCGATGCGTCCTTCTTTGCCGATCACCTTGCCCATATCTTCCTGAGCGACCCGCAACTCCAGGACGACCGACTGTGCGCCTTCAATCGCGGTAACTCGCACTTGTTCTGGATGATCCACCAGAGATCGGGCAATATATTCCACCAGTTCCTTCATAGGGCGCTCCTAAATCAGTAAGGGGAAACCTATCGGCATTGCGACAATGCCTACAACTCAATAGCTAGTGCATAACCAAACGACATTTTCGGGAATACCGTTTCAAAATAGCTTTTCACCCCTAGCTGTTTGGCCTTGATCCTTCACGAGTGAAGGACACCTCATCCCCTGACCCCTTCTCCTGCGAGGAGAAGGGGAAATGATTAGTGGGGGACACCCCCACATCCCCCGTCAATGGCTTCGCCCCTGCACCCCTTAGAGTCCGCCTAGCATAGCCTAAGACCTCGTTTGAGTTAACACTAGCTCCAATGGTCATAGGATCTCTCTCGCCGGTCTGGTTATTCCTGGCTGTCCGTTCTTTCGCAGCCGGCCAGCTTGAGCTACGCCTCTGACTTCTCCGCCGGCGGTTTGGCCTGGCCTAGCGCCTGACGGTCTTTCGGTGGCAGCACTCCTGACTTTTCCAACAGGCGGGCAACGGCGTCAGTCGGTTGCGCGCCTTTCGCAAGCCAATTGCGAACGCGCTCATCGTTTATCTTGATACTTGGGGGTTCGGTTAGTGGGTTGAATTGGCCGACGATCTCAATGAAGCTACCGTCACGCTTAGTGTGCGAATCAGCGACCACCACTCGATAGCTAGGCTTCTTCTTGGCCCCAGCCCGTCTAAGGCGAATCTTCACCGACATTCAGCAATTTCCTCCAGGATTGAGTTCCGATACGCAAGTAGTTGTCGTCACAAC
>JBCLEL010000324.1:0-2820 GCA_038913435.1 Chloroflexota bacterium | reverse complement strand
GGCCGGCCTGACCTCTTCCTCTTCAGCCTGAACATCGCCGGCCGTATCGTCGGGGCTTTCCGCCTCTTCCTTTAGCAAGACCTGCCTCGACTTTACGCCGTCGGCCTGACCGATGACGCCGGACGCTTCCAACTTGTCAAGTAGTCGGGCCGCCCTCGAATAGCCGACCCGCAGCCGGCGCTGGAGCAACGAGATCGAGATCCGGTCGTGCTCGCGGGCCAGCTTTGCCGCTTGCTCGTAGAGGTCATCTTTTTCGTTGGGATCGTTCGGCGAGTAGCTAGGCGCGTTGACCAGCTGCTCCACGTAGCTAGCCGGCCCCTGGTTTCGCCAGAAATCAACAATCGCCTCGATCTCGTCGTCGGAAACAAATGTGCCCTGGACGCGGATCGGTTTGGCTGCATCGGTCGGCATGTAGAGCATATCACCCCGGCCAAGCAGTTTCTCAGCGCCGACGGCATCGAGGATCGTCCGCGAGTCCACTTGCGAGGTGACGGCAAAGCTGATCCTGGTTGGGAAGTTCGCTTTAATCAGGCCGGTGATGACATCAACCGATGGCCGTTGAGTGGCGACAACCAGGTGGATGCCGGTGGCCCGGGCCAGTTGGGCCAGCCGGCATAGCAACCGCTCGGTCTCGTCCGGCGCCATCATCATCAGGTCAGCTAGTTCGTCAATTATCACGACAACGTATGGCAACTTTTCGATGCTTGGCCGGGTGTCGCTCAGGCGATTATATCCTTCGATGTTGCGAACGCTGGTCAGCTCGAACTTCTTGTAGCGGTCCTCCATCTCCTTGACAACCCATTTCAATACCGGCACAACCCTGTCCGGTTCGACGACAACCTGCCGTAGCAGGTGAGGCGCGTCGTTGTAGTTAGTCAGTTCGACGCGCTTAGGGTCAATCAGAATCAGCCGCAGTTCGTCCGGCGTCAAATGTAGCAATAAGCAGATGATGATCGAATTCACGCAGACCGACTTACCGCTGCCGGTTGCGCCGGCGATGAGCAAGTGTGGCATCCGGGTTAGATCCGAAACAACCGCCTGGCCGGATACATCCTCGCCCAGAGCGATTGGCAATTTGCCTTTGGCTCGCAACTTCTGGAAACCGGCCGACTCAACCAGTTGCCGGATCGCCACGACCGAAGCGGTCGAGTTTGGCACCTCGATGCCAACAACCTGCCGGCCCGGCACCGGCGCCTCGATGCGGATGCTGGGCGCCGCCAGCGCCAATGCCAGGTCATTCGCCAGCGAGGTGATCTCACTTACTTTCACCTTCTCGCGCTTGACGACAACGCCATTGCGGTCGCGTCGCTCGCGAAAGCCAGGCTCTAATCCAAACTGGGTGACGGCCGGCCCTGGGTTCACCTCAACCACCCGGGCGATCACATCGAAGTCGGCTAGCGTTTGCTCGAGCTGTTTCACTTTTTTGGCGATGTCGATCTGGCTCGGTTCGCCGACGGGGACATTAGTCAGCAAGGTCACCGGTGGTAACTGCCAGCCGGCGGTCGGCCGGTTCGAGAGTTGGTCTTCAACCGGCTGAGCGACCTCGACTGGCTTCTCCGGTCTGCGCTTTAGCTTGTAGGCTGGCTCATCGGAGGCCGGTTGGACTGGCCCGTCTGGCGAGGCCGTCGGCTGAGTTTGTCCGGGCGCTGTGCGCTGGCGCCCCGGCCGGTTGACAACGAACTTGGGAACATCTGATTCGGCCGGGCGACTGAACTGTTGCCGGACTTGTTCCTGGGCATAGCGCCAAGCGATCAGCATGAGACGCCAGCCCCCGGCCGGTGTCAAGCTGCTGGCTAAGAACAAACCCAGTAGAGCTATCAGGGCGATAACGACGAATGCGCCGGTCCCGCCGATAGCTATGTACAAACCCTCGACGAACAACCAGCCTAGATAACCACCGCCGGCCAACTCACCCCAGGCCGGTTGCCAGCCGCCGAATAGCGCGTCGAGCGCGCATTCAATGGCGACAAAGGCGATAATCCAGCCGGCAATCACCCGCCGGCTGAGCGGGCCAGCGTCGCGCAAATGGTTTCGGATGACGGCGGCTGCGGCCAGCGCCAGCCCAATGGGTGTGAGGTAAGCGCCCCAACCGAAGGCCAGATGCAACGCCTGACGCCAGGGGGCGCCAAGCGCGCCGCCGGGCCAGAACAGCGCCAGCAGGTTGAAGCCGGCCAGCAGGGCCAACGCCGGCCCCAGCAATTCCGGCCGCCTGGCAAGCTCAGTTAGCCTGGACGGCGCTCCGCCACGGTCAGGAATTGCGCCGCGCTTTGGTCGGGCCGTCTTCAGCGCCTGCCGGCGCACGGCCATCAGGAATCCTTTCAACCTACCACCTCCCATCCGCCAGGGCGTCTCGCCCTCCTACCCGGGGCGTCTGGCGCAGTGCGAGTCATTGTTTCCGTGATAATGTGGAGAAATAGAGTCAGCGTGTTCATAAAGTGATTTATGGAGACCGCTATTAGCCCGTCTCAGACCGGTGAGCGGGTCTTGGTGGATTGGGGGTGTTCGCCTTAGGCAAACTATAAGTGATGTACGGGGCTATTATAACAGCCGGCGGCGCGGTTGTGTGGTGGCGGCCGGCTGAGTCGCGGAGGATATATCGCGGTTTTAATCCATTAGCATTGTCCTGATCGGACTGCGATAAAAATTGCGTACTCAATAGTGCGAATTGCTTCATCCTTCACAAGTGAATGACCAAAAAAGGCCACGCTACCCGGTCGCTTCTTCCCGCTGACAGCCAACTGCGCCGACGCTACACTTTGATCTCGAACTGTCCTGGATAGGCAAGTTTTAGTGGACTCTCCGGTCCTACTAAGTGGCTCT
>JBCLEL010000323.1:0-2823 GCA_038913435.1 Chloroflexota bacterium | reverse complement strand
GCTGTGCCAGGAGATCAGCGACATCGTCCAAAATGTGATGAACGATACGCGGCTAGCTGGCGTAGTTAGCTTCACCGGCGCAAAGATCAGTCCAGACCTCAGCCAGGCGAGCGTGTACTTCAGCGTCCTCGGCGACGAGAGCCGACGTAAAGAAGTTAGTAATGCCCTGCGAAACGCAGCCGGGTTTATCCGGCGCGAGCTGGCGCAACGGATTGTGCTCAAGCGCATGCCGGAGCTATCGTTCTTCTACGACGAATCTTTGGAACGTGGTGGTCGGATTATGCAAATCCTGCAATCGTTGCAATACTCGACCAAAGAGGACGACGGGGACAACTGACAGTGCGCCAGGCAGGCATTATTCTGGTGGACAAGCCGGCCGGCTGGACCTCGCACGACGCGCTGGCCAGGCTAAAACGGCTGCTCGAGGTGCGCAAGGCGGGCCACTGTGGCACACTAGACCCGTTGGCAACAGGGCTATTGGTGGTCTGCCTGAACTCGGCGACTAGACTCGCCGATCTGTTCATCCGGCATGATAAAACCTACCTGGCAACCGTCCGATTCGGCCGACTGACCGATACCGACGATGCCGATGGCCGGACTATCGCTGAAGCCGACCCGAGCGGCCTTACTTTAGATCAAATCGGAGAGGCGCTCGCTTCATTTGTCGGCCTGCAGCTTCAGATTCCGCCACGCTACTCAGCTATCAAAGTGGGTGGCGAGCGACTGTATCGGCTGGCGAGGGCCGGCAAAGAGGTAAATCCTCCAGCCCGTGAGGTGGTCTTTCACCGGCTGGCGTTGAGAGATTGGCAATCTCCTGATCTGACGCTGCTGGTTGAATGTAGCGCCGGGACCTATGTGCGCTCGTTAGCTCGCGATCTGGGCCAAAAACTCCGAGTCGGTGCGCATTTGGCCAATCTTCGACGCCTGGCCTCCGGCCATTTCTCGATAGATCAAGCGTACACGCTTGACGACATTGTCAGCCATACCCATCGGGGCGATCAAACCAGCCTATTGGTCAACTGCCTCGATGCGCTGGCCGATTGGCCACGTGTTGAATTGCCGCCGTTGCTCTTTACACCTTTAGTCCAGGGCCAGGCCATTCAGTATAGGCAGTTCGCCGCCCCAATGAAGGATGGCCGAGTGGTAGTGGTTCAGCAACCGCTCGACGACCAGCTCGTCATCGCTAGAGTAGATAGCGACGGTTGGCTAAGACCGGATAAACTGATCGCTGGCAATCCCGTGCCGGCTGGTGTTTAACAGTGCTGGATCTGATCGGTCTCGATAAGTTAGGTCCAACAGCCGTGACCATCGGCGTGTTCGATGGCGTTCATCGCGGTCATCAGCTACTCCTGTCCGAGTTGGCTCGCCTGGCCGCCCAATCCGGCCTCTCGCCTACGGTTGTCGTCGTTCACCCACCGCCGCGTCCAGTCCTGGCCGGCCAAGACGACTGGCAATATGTGACCGACCTAGAGTATCGCGCTCAGTTGCTAAAACAATGCGGCGCAGAGAATGTTGTTGTCCTCAACTTCACCCGTCAGGTCTCGCTGATTGACGCCCACACTTTTTGTAAGCTACTGGTTGACAATTTGCAGATGCGGCTCTTAGTGGCCGGCCCCGATTTTGCCCTCGGCCATAACCGTGAAGGCGTAATCCCTCGCCTGCGCGAGATCGGTAGCGGGGCCGGATTTACCGTCGAGACTATCGAGCCGGTCCAACTCAACGACCGACCGGTCAGTACCACAGCCGTCCGCGTGGCGGTGCAGGAAGGCCGCGTAGCCGATGCCCAAGCTATAATGGGCCGATACTTTCAGCTAAGCGGCCAGGTGGCGCCGGGCGACCGTCGCGGACGGCTGATCGGCTTTCCGACCGCCAATCTCATCTTAGACTCGCGCCAACTTATGCCGGCCGACGGCGTATATGCTGTCTTCGCCCAAGTCGGTGAGCAGACCATTCCATCGGTGGCAAACTACGGCGAACGACCGACCTTCGCGGGGACCAGCCGGCTGTTGGAAGCGCACCTGCTTGACTTCGAAGGCGATCTATACGGCGAGCGATTGACGGTCGCCTTTGTCGAGCGCATAAGGGCTGAACGTAGGTTCGCCGGTATAGACGAGCTACGCAAACAGATAGCGGCCGACGTGTCTCGCGCCCGCCAAATACTGGCGGCTCAACTGTCCGGCCGTTCGACCGCTGAATGATGTTTGGCCTGCCCGGCCCAACCGAACTGGCGGCCCACAATGTCTGTCTGTGGCCGTCTTACCAGCACCAGTCGCAGGGGAGGACTAACGCTTGCGGGCCGGCCTCGCTGGCGACGGCGGTCAGCCGGCTGGGCAATCCGGCCGTCACCGTTGAGCAGGTTAGCCGGATTATGGCGCCAATTAGGGCTCCTTTGATCCTGGCTACTCCACCCTGGTCGGTGGAGCTAACAGCTAAGCGTTTGGGCTACAGATGCCAGGTGCATTGGCGCGGTCGGCTGAATGACCTGGCGGACGCCTTGCTAGCCGGTCGGTCATCGTCCTGGTCAGGCCGATTGACTTTGCGGGCCGTTACACCTGGACGCTGCACTTTCGAGCGGTAGCGGCAATCGAGACTGATGAGCAGGGCCAGGAGTGGGTCTGGCTAGCGTGCTCGGCATTGCCAAGCGATGAATCGAAGGCCGGCCGGCGAACGCAGCCAGCCAATGTCCGACTCAGCGCCGCTGATTTCTTGAGCCAGTGGACAGTGGCCGGAGTATTCCGTTGGATGCTGGAGCTTTGGCCGAGCTGAGTACGAGAGAGAAAGTCCTTCGATCTCCGATTTCCTGATTGCAGATCCGTCCCCAGG
>JBCLEL010000322.1:0-2825 GCA_038913435.1 Chloroflexota bacterium | reverse complement strand
GGGATGCGCAGGCTGCCGGACGCTGTCTTCATCATTGATCCCCATCGAGAACGTCTAGCGGTAGCGGAGGCTCGTCGTCTTGAGATACCGATTGTAGCGTTAGTTGACACGAACTGTAACCCCGATGAGATTGACTATTCAATCCCGGCTAACGATGACGCTATCAGGGCGATCAAGCTGCTATCGTCGAAAATGGCTGACGCCGTGTTAGAAGGAAAGGGCATCCGCGAGGCCCGGTTGGCCGAAGTTAAGGCGCAGCAAGAGGCCAAAGCGCCGGCAGCCAGTGAGATTGAAGAGGAAGTTGGCGAGGACCTCGGCGAAGAGGAAGAGAAGCCGCAGGGGATCGAAAGCGCCGACCTGTTTGTGGAGGCCGGCGTAGCAACCGAGAATGGCGACCAGGACAAGGCGATCTAGTGGTTCGTCACAGGAAAAATGAGTGGTGTCATTCTGAGCCGGAGCGCAGCGGAGGCAAAGAATCTCTAAGCTCCGGCTAGACTCTTCGGCCTGCGGTCTCAGAGTGACAATACCTCAAGTTGAACGGGATGAAGCCCGACTAGGGGGTGTGCAAAGGGGGCTTCGCCCCTTTGACGGGGGATCTGGGGGTGTCCCCCACTACATTTCCCCCTTCTCCTGCGAGGAGAAGGGGGTCAGGGGGATGAGGTATTGGTTCACTCACAGTCAGCCAGGGCAGCGCCTGGGGCGCTGGGTTGGCTTGAGAGCAGAGAACGAAAAGACCCTGGGCGCCCACCCACTTTTGCTGAATTACGCAGCAATCTCATTACTTGGATAGACTTTCATCGAAGTGCGGCAACGCGTCGCCTAGAGGGAGTCTGCTAGCTCCGGAGGATAACTTGGAGATAACTGCCGCGGCTGTGAAGCAGCTACGCGAAGAGACCGGCGCCGGCGTCATGGACTGCAAGCGCGCCCTGGAACAAGCCAATGGCAACCCTGAACAGGCCAAGCAGATATTGCGAGAGCAAGGGCTGGCCCGGGCGGAGAAAAAGGCCGGCCGGGTTGCCACCCAGGGCTTGGTGGAAACCTATGTCCATGCCGGCGGACGCATCGGCGTGATGGTCGAGCTAAACTGCGAGACCGACTTCGTTGCCCGGATGCCGGAATTCAAACTGCTCGCCCACGACCTGGCGATGCAGGTTGCCGCCACCTCGCCCAAATACGTCAATGCGGATGAGTTGCCGGCTGGCAGCGACGAAATCGCCGAGGATGTCTGCCTGCTCACCCAAGCCTTCATCAAAGACCCCGCAATAAAGGTTCAGGACCTTATCGTCCAACAGGTGGCCAAGACTGGCGAAAACATCCGGGTACGGCGGTTCGCCCGCTTCCAGATCGGCGAGTAGCTTTGAGCGGGCAGAGGTGTGACCGATGAGTGGGGAGGGGATAAACTCTTTACCTGAGTCTGTCACGCCACGTCAGGGCATTGCTGCTTATAAGAGGGTCCTGCTGAAGCTGAGTGGCGAGGCGCTGGCCGGCGACCGATCCTACGGCGTTGACCAGGAGACGCTCCTGGTAATAGCTCGCCAGCTCAAGCGGTTGAGGCACGACTTGGGCGCGGAGGTGGGCATCGTCATTGGCGGGGGCAATATCTGGCGCGGGGTTGACGCTGCCCGCTACGGAATGGACCGGGCGCAGGCCGATTACGCCGGCATTTTGGCCACGATCATAAACGCGCTCGCATTGCAAGACGCCCTCGAACGGCTAGAGGTCGTGACCAGGGTCCAGACCGCGATCAACGTTTACTCGGTTGCCGAGCCGTATATCCGCCGGAGGAGTATAACACACGCCAAAATATGTCGCCAAAGAAGTCACCGCGTGATGACCAACTCCGGCCTGGCAGCAAACAAGGAGAAAGCACGGAGACTACGGGTTGCCAAATCGCATCGAAGGTATAAGCTAGGCTTGTTCCTCGCAACCTGCTCATGTGGATTGCTCGAATAATGCAAACGCGCCCGCTCAGTCGCCCAGCTGGCAACACCGATTGGCAGAACCGGGCCAGCTCCATCAGTGTGATGGTGACTATTTTCGCCATTCCCCTTTTCTCTATCGCACCTTTGATGAGCCTCGGCCTTACCGACTCGGCCGACGGAACTGTTCACCTGTTCCGGACTGTTCACCTGGCGGCGGCCCTGCGTCAAGGTGAGATTTACCCGCGCTGGCTGCCAGACCTCTATTGGGGACTCGGCGTGCCTCTTCTCAACTATTATTCTCCGCTGTTCTACTATTTGGCAGCCGGCGCCTCAATCGCCGGAATCGGGGTTCCGCAAGGTGTCAATGCGGTTGTCATAGCCACATTCCTATTGGCGGCGGCCGGGGCTTATTTGATGGTTGCCGGCCCGTTCGGACGGGTTGCCGGTTTGCTAGCGTCGGTGGCCTACGTCTATGCGCCGTATCGCGCCTTCCTGGTATTCGACAGCGGCGGCTATCCCCAGCATCTCGCTCTCGCGTTGCTGCCGTTCATTATTTGGGCGTACAGGCTAGCCATAGTAAATGGTAAGGATGTCGGGTGGATAATCGGTAGCCTGGGTTTGGCCGGCTTGGCGCTTGCCCATAACATCACCGCGATCCTATTTGCCCCAATACTCAGCGGATATATGCTGGTCCTTTTATTGTCCCGCCCCTGTCGTCGAACGGTAATCTTGTCCCTGGTTTCGGTCGCTCTGGCCGGGGGCCTAAGCGCCTTCTCCTGGCTTCCGGGTCTCACGGAAGTCCAGCAGGTGCAGGCCCAAAATTCGACCGGTGGTAATTACGATTTCCACCAGCACTTCGTGCCCCTTGAACAAGTTTTTGCCTTGCCGCCAGTCCGTGACTTG
>JBCLEL010000321.1:0-2826 GCA_038913435.1 Chloroflexota bacterium | reverse complement strand
GCCTAGTCCCCACCATTGGCAGACATTCACCCCAAAGTATGGACCTGGGTTCCCCGTTCTCAACAGAGATTCGGCTGCAAATTAAGTTGTCAACCATAGCAAACGTTAGCATACTGCTTGCGCACAAGTCAACCAGAACGTTAACCAAAAAACCACTGCCATCCCCTCCCAGCCCTGGTTATAATTGAGGTACATTGTCTACCCCATACACCAATCAAGCAGTTGCCAACCTAAACAACCGAGTCACTTCCGGCCATCTCTGCTGGATTGAGGTTGATCTCGACGCCATAGCTGAAAACGTCCGCTCGATTCGCTCGTTTCTCCCTGCCAAGGTGGAACTGCTGACAGTGGTGAAAGCCAACGCCTATGGCCACGGCGCCGTGCCGGTCTCACAGGTTGCGCTCGCCGCCGGCGCCAGCCGCCTGGGGATCGGTAGCATTGATGAGGCTGCCGAGCTACGTGCGGCGGGCATCAACGCGACCATCCTGCTCCTCGGTTACACGCCGGCATCGGACGCGCACAGAGTCGTTGACCTGAATCTGATCCCAACGGTCAACACCATAGAGTTGGCCCACGAGTTGGGACGAATCGCTCAGCAAAGGCGTGTTGACCTACCTATCCACATCAAGGTTGATACCGGTATGGGACGATTCGGCCTCTTGCCAGACGAAGTTGAACCTTTTTTGCGAGAAGTCAGTCACATTGCCGGTCTCCATGTCGAAGGCATATTCACCCATTTCGCCTGCGCCGATGAACCCGACAAGTCCTGCGCGCTGGGCCAGTTGGAGCGGTTCGAGCAGCTATTGGACAGTCTGAGCCGGTCTGGCTACCACTTCGATTGCGTCCACGCCGCTAACTCCGCCGCGATGTTGGATCTGCCGGGCTCCCTGTTCAACATGGTGCGTTGTGGACTGGCGGTCTACGGCTACCATCCGAGTGGCAATCAGCATCACCAAGTTCGCTTGCGCCCGGCCCTATCGCTAAAGTCGCGGGTCAGTCGGATCCGGACCTTGCCGGGTGGCTCTGGGGTGGGATATGGGCACATTTTCACCACCGATAGACCAACTGAGATTGCCCTGGCGTCCATAGGATACAGCGATGGCGTCCGGCGCTCGTTCAGTGGGCGCGGTAACGTGCTGATTCGTGGTCAGAGGGTCCCGATTGTCGGTCGGGTGTCAATGGGCTACATCACGGCCGTTGTGGACGGGCTGGGTGTCGAGCAAGATGAAGAAGTCGTGTTGATTGGCCGGCAGGGCAACGATTACATCTCGGCGGAAGAGGTGGCAAAATGGTCGGACACAATCGTGTATGAGGTGTTCACCGGCCTGGCCGACCGCTTGCCACGCATCTACCTGCGCAACGGTCAGCCCTTCACTTCCGAGAATACCACCGACCAGGCCGGCCTCACCCAATGCTGGCAGTGAGGGGGACGAAACCTCTCGAATCTGAACAATTACATTGGTATGATTAACAGTGCTCGACCGATAGTGGGCAAGTGCGCTTTTCAGGCAAGAAGCTTCCCTGCAACGCTAACTGATACGGTGAACTGGCTGATAAGGAGGGATCAATGGCGAAGATCAAAGAAATCCGCTGCATTCGTACTCGTGCGAACGGCACCTGGCTAATAGTCAAGGTGATCACCGATCAGCCCGGCCTCTACGGGATTGGTTCGGCCAGCGATCATTACCACTGCGGTACGGTGCAGGCTGCGATCGAGCAGTCCTTCGCGCCGCGCTTGATCGGTCGCGACGCGAGCCAGATCGAGGACATCTGGCAGTCGAGCTTCACCTGCGGCTACTGGCGCAACGGCTCGATCTTCAACACCGCAATCGGCGGGATTGACATGGCCCTCTGGGACATCAAGGGCAAGGAAGCAGGAATGCCCGTCTACCAACTGCTGGGCGGCGCCTGTCGGGCAGCAGTGCCCTGCTACGCCCACGCCAATGGCCGTGACCCAGCGGAGCTTGAGGAGGATGTGCGCCGCTATATGGAAGAGGGCTATCCGGTAATTCGTTGCCAGCTCGGCCCCTACGGCGGGGGCGGGTTCATTGACACTGATAAGGCCCGACGCCCCGCCAATGCCTGGCCCCAGCAACTGGTGTTCGACGACGAAGCCTACCTTGAAAACATTCCGAAGATGTTCGAGTATTTGCGGGCCAAGCTCGGCTTCGGTGTCAAACTGACCCACGATGTCCATGAACACCTCCAACCCCACAATGCGGTGACCCTGGCAAAGCTGCTCGAACCCTACCGCCTTTACTTCCTGGAGGACGCCCTTCCGCCGGAGCAAGTCGCCTACTTCCGGTTGATCCGCCAGCAGTGCACGACGCCCCAGGCTATGGGCGAACTCTTCGTCAACCCCCACGAATGGCTGCCGCTGATCACCGAGCGGCTGATTGACTACATCCGGGTGCGGGTTTCTAAGGTAGGTGGCATCACTCAGACCCAGAAAATCGCCCATCTGGCCGAATGGTTCGGCGTCCACACTGCCTTCCAGGAAGGCGGCGATAACGACCCGGTCAATCAGGCAGCGGCGATGCACCTCGATATGGCCTGCCGGAACTTCGGCATCCAGGAGGAGAATCACTTCCCTCCGGAGGAGTTGGATGCGTTCCCCGGCACCGCACGCCTTGAAGGCGGCTATCTATATCCGAACGACAGGCCGGGACTGGGCGTTGATATTGACGAGGAGAAGGCGGCGAAGCTCCTCGATCCAGAACGGACTAAGCGGCCGTTCTGGATGGCTGAAGACCGCCTAGCGGACGGAACGGTCATCCGTCCTTAGCCAGGTCTCGGCTTGATGCCGGCTAACCCATAGGAGTGGGC
>JBCLEL010000320.1:0-2833 GCA_038913435.1 Chloroflexota bacterium | reverse complement strand
GCTACTATGCCCCGAACCGCTTCGCCGTAGCCCGGCTGAATCTTGAGCGCCTTTTCAAAGGCAGCGCGCGCCTCGGTCTTTTTCTGCTGCTCCAGCAGCGCCCACCCCAGGCCGGCCCACGCTTCTGCCTGCTCCGGCGCTAGTGTAGTCGCCTTGCCAAAGGCCTGCACCGCCGGCTGGTAGTTGCCCTGGAGATAGTAGCTCCAGCCGAGACGCAGATAGGCTGAGGCGCGATTGGGGTCGAGTTTGGCTGCCTCCTCGAAGTACTGCGCCGCCTTGGCATAGCGTTTGGCATAGTAATGGACCAGTCCGATCTCGTAATAGCCTTGCGGGTTGGATGGGAATTGCTCGATGATCCGCTCTAACTGTTGCAACGCCTTATCCTCAGATCCCATTCGGCGGTAAAGCCGAGCAAGGGTGAGCCGATAGTGGAGCGATCCGGTGTCCAGTTCGATTGCTCGCTGATACGACTTCTCGGCCTCTGGGAAGCGGCCGGCCGCCTCCAGAGCATAGCCGTAGCCTCGGTGAGCGTCGGCGTTGGCCGGCGCCAAGTCAATCGCCTTCTTTCCGGCGGCCAAAGCCTCCTCGATCTGGCCGCCGTCGGCTAGAGCCTCAGCCAAGAATGCCTGAGCCTGAGGGTTGCGGGGATCAATCGTCAAAGCCCGGCGACAGGCGGCGACAGCTTCTTCATAGCGGTTGTTCCAGTCCTGAGCAAGGCAAACCAGCGCCTGAGCGTCCGGGCTGCCGGGCGACAGCTCAACTGCTTTCTGCGCCCTGGCCAGCGCGTTTACTGTATCGCCCCAGATAATCAGCGCCTTCGCCCAAGCGACATAGATGCGCCAGTCGGACGGATAGAGCCGGCTAATCCGCTCGTAGGCCACCAGCGCGCTACCTACATTGCCGGCCTTGACCATAGCTTGGGCCTGCTGGAGATCGTAGTCGGCGGTTGGCGGGGCCGGCGTCGCGGTCGGCGCGGACACCGCGGCGATTGCGGTCGCCGCTTTCATCTCTCTTTTGGCAATCTCAGCCTGTAGCTCGCCGCGCCAGTTCAACAAGGTGATGATAGCGCCAATCGCTAGCGCCAGGGGCAATAGCCAAAACATAAGTCGCCAGGACATCGCAGAATGCTCTCAGGTCCGGCTGGTCAGGCCGGCGACGCCGGCTGGTCGTCGCGCCCAGACCGTGTGGACCGGATCATTGACGCGGTTTGGACTTCGGTCGCTGAAGGTCATTTCGCCGAAGCCGCCGGCCAGCCGGAAGTAGGTCTCGATCAATCGGCGTCGGCCTGCCATATCGAGCGATTGCCACCGACGAATCGCTTTGGTAGGAAACATGCGATGGGAGTAGGTGATGATAAATAGACCATTCGGCTTGAGGGTCCGGCGCGCCTCGGCAAATAGCTCGACCGGATGGATCAGATATTGCACCGAAAGGGCGATCACCGCGGCATCAAAGCTCCCATCGTTGAGCGGCAGTCTAGGGTCAACGTTCACGTCATGGACGACAAACTCGTCCAGACGGTTGTTCGACCTCAACTCCTCGGCGTTCAGGCCGAGGCCGCACACCTGCCGGTACTGAACGTCGTCCGGCAGGTGCGACTTCCAACTGCTCATCAGGTCCAAGATCACGCCGTCGGCCGGCAGCAACTCGCGGTATAACTGGGTGATGGCGGCCAACGAGGGTTCATCCAGGTGAACGACTAGCCGTGGCGCAGAGTAGAAGACGTGATCTGGACCTTCATCAGCTCGCTGAAAGGCCCAACTTGGAAACTGCTCAACTGTCAACTCTTGGTTCATTTTGGCCGCCAATTCCTGGTTCATTAACCCCAGAGGTTTCGGTCTCAGTGTCGTTTGATGACAATGATAACGCCGACTGGGCCAGTCGGAAGTTAGAAGGCAGTTATGCGCTCGTTATTCGAGCAGGTGCCTTAGCAAGAAAAGCAGATTAGCCGGCCGCTCGGCCAGCCGGCGGACGAAGTATGGATACCACTCCTCGCCAAACGGCACATAGACTCGGATCCGGTAGCCATCCTCGACTAATGCTCGTTGCAACGGCCGGCGGATGCCATACAACATCTGGAATTCGAACCGTTTCGGGCTGATCCCATGCTTGTGAGCGAAAGGGATAGCCTGTTGGATGATCCAGTCGTCGTGAGTGGCAATGGCCGGATAGTTGCCCTCAAGCAAGAGCATCTCCATCAGCCGGACGAAGCTGCGGTCGGTGTCGCTCTTTCTGGCGTAGGCAATAGTTGCCGGCTCGCTATATGCCCCCTTGCAAAGGCGGACCGGTATTTGGAGATGGTTTAGGTCTCGAATATCCTCGACACTGCGGTATAGGTACGCCTGGATCACCGCGCCAACATTCGGCGAGCGGCGGTGGACCCGTTTCACGATGTCGAGAGTCCTTTGAGTGTAGGATGATCCCTCCATATCGGCTCGAACAAAGCCGCCGTACTTTGCCGCCCTCAGCGCCAACGACGCCAGGTTGCCGGCGCAGAGGTGATCGCTCAGCGCCAGTCCCAATTGGGTCAGCTTCACCGAGATATTCGCTTGTAAGCCGAGCCGATCTATCTCTTCGATAGCGTGGCAGTAAACGTCGTGCGCTCCCCTAGCATGGGCTTCATCGTTGACATGCTCGCCCAGATAGTTGATAGCGACGGCGATGCCAAGATCATTTAACCAGCGAGTGGCCTGGATAGCGCCTTCAATAGTCTCGCCGGCCACAAATCGTCGAGAGAATCGCAGGAAAAGCGGGTGGTGAGAGAGGGCTTGTTTCAGAATTACGTTTTGAGAGAAGGCAATGAGCGCTTTTCTAAGCACTGGTTGCTCCGATG
>JBCLEL010000319.1:0-2839 GCA_038913435.1 Chloroflexota bacterium | reverse complement strand
AAGCTGGTAAGGAGCTTATTTGTAGCCAGCAACCGCGCCGATTGCTCTGCCCCAGGCGTGATTCACAAGGCGGTGAACGGAGGCCCGATTTTTGGGGTAAAGTATGACTACTGAAACAATAATGGGCTGAGGAGGTTAGCAATGCGCGAGAGCGGAACGCATCGGCGCGATGGCGCCAGTGCAAGGGGAAGCAAGAAAATAACTGTGTTGAACCCGATGGGTTATCCTCCCAAGGTAATGCCGAAACAAATGGCGCCACGCCTCGATAGCCTGGATGGCAAAACGGTCTATTTAGTTGATGCCCGCTTCGACGACTCGGACATATTCCTGAAACAGGTCCAGGCTTGGTTTGCCGAGCACACGCCGAATGTGACGACCAGGCTCGTGCAGATGTCGAGCGTTTATCTACGGGACGATCCCGCAACATGGGAGGAGATTAAAGCGAATGGTGATGCTGCCATAATCGGGGTCGGCCATTGAAGCACCTGTGCGCCGGCGGTCGCCGTGCACGGTATGACGATTGACAGCAAGTATGGCGTGCCCACCGTAGCTATACACACCAACGTCTTCGAGAAGGTAGTTAGATCGGTAGCCCGGGTGAACGGCATGCCACGGGCGAGGATCGCTTTTGTTCCCCAGCCGGTGATGGGTAAGTCCGCCCAAGAGTTGAGGGCCTATGTGGACGGAAACGATCCGGTATCCGGCCGGCCAGTCATGCAAGAGGTTATCGAAGGGCTTACCAGACCGCTCGACGAAGAGGACCTAAAGAAAGTCACCTTTGAGAGATCTACGCCCAGGTTGGTTGGTCTCGATACCGAAGACAACTTGCATCGCTTTTTCTTGGAGAGCAACTGGACTGACAAGCTGCCCATAGTACTTCCTACCGAGGAGCTAGTGGCGGAAATGCTAGCTCACACCAGCCACAAGCCGGATGAAGTGGTAGGCCACATGCGACCAACCGACTATCGGGAGTACTGGGAGTACACGGTAGAAAAGGTTGCAGTCAACGCGGTGATGGCCGGCGCCAGGCCGGAATACTTCCCGGTGATCCTGGCTCTGGCCGCGACCGGAGCAAGCGCGCGCGGCAGCACCACTAGCTCGATGGGCGCTATGGTGGTGGTCAATGGGCCGATCCGGCACGAGATCGGCATGAACTGGGGAATCGGCGCCATGGGGCCATTCAACCACGCCAATGCCACTATCGGGCGAGCCTATGGCCTGTTGTCCCAGAACCTGCAAGGTGGATCAACGCCGGGGCTAACCTATATGGGTTCTCAGGGCAACAACTATATGTACAACAGCGTCACCTTTGCCGAGAATGAGGAGCGAAGTCCGTGGGCGCCGTTTCACGTGCAGCACGGATTCAAGCCAACTGATAGCGCGGTTAGCGTGTTTTCCGGCTGCCAATCCACCGCCTTCACACTTGGGTTGCGTGAGAAAAGCTGGCGTCAGCACATCAGGAACATGCTGCGGGGCATGGATCCGCACCTGTCGCCAACGTTCGTGCTAGACCCGATAACAGCCAGGCAGTTCATTGATAGAGGAGGATTCGACACCAAGGAAAAGCTCATCCAGTGGATCCACGACAACGCCATGATGCCAGCCGGCGAATACTGGGAGTATCAGCTTATACAGAACTATGTCTATCCACGGGCCACATTTGGCGACGAACCCTGGGCCACCATGCTCAAAGCGTCGCCGGATGAGTTGATCCCTATGTTCCGCCTCGAAGACATTCAGGTGGTAGTCGTCGGTGGTGAGACGAACGGGTACTGGCGGATCATGGGAGCCGGCTATCAAAAGACCGTCTCGGTTGATGATTGGCGATAAAGTTGGAGACAGGGAACGCCAGCGACAGGGCGACGTCGGCGACCGGCTAGTGAGCGGCACGGAATCTGGTGAATATGATGTAGTGGTGATCGGCGCCGGCTTGGCCGGCCTCACCGCCGGGCTGTTCGCAGCGCGCCACCGGCGTTCCACGTTGGTGTTGGAATCAGGAGTGCCCGGTGGGCAGTTGGTGAACGTTGAAAAGATTGAGGATTTCCCTGGTTTTCCCGAAGGAATAGCCGGCTACGATCTTGGTCCGATAGTGCAAGAGCAGGCGGAAAAACAGGGTGCGGAGTTTCAGATGGCGGAGGTCCAATCTTTGGAGAAGGATGGCCCATACTGGCAGGTAGTGACGAACACAGGTATATGCCGAGCAAAAGCGGTTATAGTTGCGGTAGGTTCTCACCTGAGAGAGCTTGGAATCCCTGGGGAAAGGAGATTATTCGGCAAAGGGGTTAGCCACTGCGCCACCTGCGACGGCCCCCTATTCAAAGATAAGGTCGTCGGAGTGTTGGGAGGAGGCGACTCGGCGCTACAAGAAGCTCTTACCCTGGTCAACTATGCCTCGGAGGTGATTCTGTTTCACCGGCGAAGCACATTCTCGGCGCAAGCTGTTTTTCAGCAAAGGGTCTCAGACCACTCCAAATTCGATGTGCGATACAACACGGTGTTGGAAGAGATACTGGGAGACGATGTTGTCACCGGGGTAAAGACACGGGACGTCATAACGGATGAAGCAACCCATGTAAATCTAGCAGGCGTATTCCTATACGCCGGCCTAGAGCCGAACACCGCGTTCTTGAAGGGAATTATGCGTCTTGACGCCGGGGGCCACGTTCTGACCGATGGCTGGATGAGAACTGAGCTACCTGGCGTGTTTGCGGCAGGAGATGTCAGACAAGACTCCGCCGGCCAGGCGATTACATCGGCCGGAGACGGGGCGGTCGCCGCCATAGCAGCCCATCGCTACGTCAAAGACCGCAACTGGCCTGTGTTCTAGTGCAGGTTCAAG
>JBCLEL010000318.1:0-2841 GCA_038913435.1 Chloroflexota bacterium | reverse complement strand
AATGACCCACTACCAGGACTTCATAGAAAAAAGATTTTTGTAGTCCGAACTCATGCCAGAGCCTCAATCTTCGCTGCCTTCAGCGCCTTGCCCCAGGTGGGGAAGATGCCTGGAGCCTAAGATGGAGTGCCAGATCTAACTTGGCCTATCGGTAAAATACCTTGAGGGCACGTGATCGAGAACAATCGCTTCCAACATGTCCAGATGTCTCAAATTGATGAAGTAGTGACATTGATCTACCAATCGTTCAAGATCACGCTTTCTTGCCAGCCAGCCACCACCGTCAACAAAGTTCACAAACGCTCTGTTTTCGCGATAGCGGCTGTTCATGTGTTGGACAGCATCGTAAGCCTCACGCATGTCAGTCGCTTTGGTCGTCTGGCCGCTACTTGTAGTTTCCTGAAACGAACTCATGACTATTATCCATGGGTCTTCCAAGGCCGGAATGGCAAAGTCTATATTTCTCCCGATAAATCTAGATCGTCCGCTTGTGTAGCTTATTCCGTAGCGAGATTCTATGTCCGCCAGTTTTTCCTTTATCCGACCTTCTACCTTGTACCCTTTTCGGCCGCCATACGTGCCTATTAACGAACTCTTGTAGCGAATACGCCTGGCAGCCTCGGACATGCCCTTAATTCCTCGGTAGTCGAGTTTTTCAAGATAATAGCGGGGGATGTATTGTTCTAGAGTTTGATCTCGTTTCCCATCAACCAGTAAATCGGCAATCATCTGGGCAAATTCCTGCTCACGGCTGATCTTACTTTTGATCCTCTTAACAGACCACTCCGTTTCAAAACCGCCGGGAATCTTCCCCAAATTTCGCAAGAGCGAGATGACGCGCATGGATTTCTCTTGAGACAGGTCTATGTCCTTCAAGATAACGTCCAGCGAGTTAGCTTTTTGGATCAGAAAATCAGCTATGTTGTCAGCGTTGATTGCCGCTGTTTCTGAAACACGGTGGTCGCCCGCGACCTCCAGCAGAGCTTCGGCCTGCGCATCGATTTCCTGTTCTAGTTCTTCATCTATGAAGAAGAAGACCGAGCTATCCCACGCTTCTTGAAAGGTTATCTTACGAGCCTCGATCATGTCCGCACCTCTAGCTTGGCAGCCTTCAATGCTTTACCCCAAGTTGGAAATGTGTCCTTGAACACTTGAACGTCGTATTTGCTCATCATCCTAACATCTTCTGGCGTAGGCAGCCGGCCCAGTCTGACCGCCAAGTCCCGCAGCTCCAACTGTAACTCTTTCTTGGTATGTGGTCGCTTTTCTTTGCGGACGCTTCGGCGCTCGACGTAGCCTTTGGCCTGCACCTCAGCGAGTTTGCGCCGAGTGATCTCCACGTATTGCTGGTCAAGGTCAATCGCCACGTAGCGCCGGCCCAGCTTGGCGGCGGCTACCGCCGTCGTGCCGACGCCAGAGAGCGCGTCCAGCACAACGTCGCCTGGGTTAGTCGAGAGCCGGATGATGCGCTCCATCAGCCTATCTGGCAACTGGCAAGGGTGATAGTCGCGGTCGCGCCGGTGCTTGATCCGGTGGATGTCCGACCAGATGTCGGTCAGCGGCTCCTTGTCGTCAGCGCCGGCCGCCTTGCGCCGGCGGATGCAGGCCAGCCGCAGACAGTAGCGGCGGGCGTCAATCTGCGCTACCTCGTCGTAGTTGAAGGTGAAGTCGGTTGGATGCTTGGTGTAGAAAAGGAGACCGTAGTGGGCCGGCATCAGCTTGCCACGCGGCTCCGACATGGCGTCCCAGACGATCCAGTTCTGAAAGTGGAGGCGCTGGTTGAGAAAGGCGGCGTGGTGCATCGTCCAACGAGGCAGGTTCAACACATATAGCGAGCCGGTCGGCTTCAACACTCGAATGTACTCGGAGAGCCAGGCGTTGCACCAGGAGATGTAACGCTCGTTCTCCCGCTCGTCATCATAGATGCCATACGGCTTGTCGAGGTTGTAGGGCGGGTCGGCAAAGACCAGGTCAATCGAGTTGTCAGGATAGTGTTTCAAAATCTCTACCGCATCGCCGCAGTGGACGACGTTGAGCAGTGCATCGCCAACACTGCTCAGACGATCCTCACCCACTTGCAGCGAATCGTAATGTAGGGGCGGTTCGCGAACCGCCCCTACGGAGACACTCCCATGCGATCCTACGACTCGCTCTAGTTCGAGACCTTCTTGCGGCCCGATGATTGCCATAGTCGCTTGGCCATCGTTCCGACCATCATGCGCTAGGTCTGCCATCTGTAATATGGTCTGGAGGGCCGGCCCGGAAAGCCGGCGGCAGTTGTCGGCCGGCGGCAGGCTTCGCCACACGTCGGACATCATCTGGCCTTCTGGGTGCATGAGATGGGTCTTACCACCCCAATCTTTGAGCGGCCGGCCGCAGACGGCGCATTTCTGGTGAGGAAAGCGCGTCCGCCGGACGTTGAAACGGTCGCCTTTGGCAAACAGCAGCAGGCCGGCGTGGACCGACGGCAAGCCGCCAGGCCGGAGTCGCATCATCGCTGACTCGATTGCGATCCAGTATTTGAAGTTCAGGCGCCGGTCGAGGTGGACTCCCAGCGCCGGCAGGTAGTCAGGCTGGCCCTGCACGAAAAGCAATCCGCCGTTTTTCAGCGCCCGCGCGCATTCGTTCAGCAGAGCCTTGAGGCCGTCAACGTTGATCGGATCGAAGGCGGCAGTGACAACCAGGATGAAGTCCAGCGAGTCGTCAGCCGACGCTTGCATCGCCTGAAGGAAACTCGTCTTATCCGGACGGATGATGGGCACGGCCTTCTTTCCAAGTCCAGGTCTCGGCACTTTTTGGTGATAGATGTAGCGTAGTTGCCTTCAGGCCAATATCTGAGCG
>JBCLEL010000317.1:0-2851 GCA_038913435.1 Chloroflexota bacterium | reverse complement strand
GGTATTGGGGAAAGAGCACCGGCGGAAACAGATATATTTCGTCAGACCGCTTCAGAGAAGTGGTGATTGTCCAAAAGAAGGGCGCCACGAATATTATGGCTATAACAATGACGAACAGGTAAAGCAAAGCCCGCCTGAGCGGGTGGATCAGCGCCCTTCGGCGGAACTGCGCCGCCATAGGTTGTGAGCCTAGCTTGATCTGACCAGCGGCCACGTTACCTCTCCTTCTCACCACCACTGTAGTAGACCCAGCGCACCGACAACCGGAACTGGAAGTAGGTGAAAATGAGGACGATAAGGAAGAATATCCAGGCCAGCGCCGAGGCGTAGCCCATTAGCAGCGAGCGGAAGGCTGTAGTGTACAAGTGAAGCATATAGAACCAGGTAGCATAGGCCGGCCCACCGTCGGTGGCGATCAAAGCGAGCGCAAAGACGCGAAAGGCGGCGATCACGCTGAGGACAAGAATGAAAAAAATTACGGGCGAAATCATCGGCATGGTGATGTGCCTGAGGCGCTGCCAGGCGTTGGCGCCGTCGATACTTGCCGAGTCGTACAGCTCTTGTGGGACGCCCTGGAGGCCGGCCAGGAAAATGATCATGCGACTACCGCCGACGGTGCCCCAAATGGCGACTATCACCACGGAAGGCAGGGCCCACTGCGTACTGGCTAACCAACGGGGCCCCGTGACACCGACCTGTTCCAGGAGATAGTTTATCGGCCCAACATCCGGATGAAGCAGCCAGAGCCACAGCAGCGCGGTGGCGGCGATCGGTGTCAGCGTGGGCAGAAAGAACAGCGTCCGATAGACAGTGGTGCCAAGCAGGTTGCGGTTCAGTAGGACCGCCAGTCCAAGCGAAATCGCAACCCCGAGTGGCACATAGAGTAAAGCAAACTCAGTCGTCCGTAGGAGCGAGCTGTAAAACAACGGGTCCTTACCACTGAACGCTCGCACATAATTGTCAAATCCAATGAAACGTGGCGCTGAGATAATATTGTAGTGGCTGAAGCTAAAAAAGAGTGAGGCCAACATCGGCCCCACCGTGAAGATGAGAAATCCGAGGATCCACGGCAAGATGTAGAGGTATCCTTCGAGCGCCTCGTAGAAAGTCCGGCGAGACCACCCCCGGCGGCTGACAGTAGCCGGATACCTTGCTTGCACTTGCATTGGGCCGACCTTCTCCTGGGAGCAACGGCGTATCCCGCCTTTAGTTTAGGCGAGATACGCCACCCTAACGCCTGATGACAACGTCCACTATAAGGCTGGCCATTTAACCAGCGGGAACGGCCAGCCTATGGATCAGCGAGGCGCACCTACGGCCGAGGTTCGTCGAGCACGCCTTGGACGATCTTGTTGGCTTCCTCGAAGTCGGCCTTGGCTGGCGGCTTCGGATCAAGCAGAATCTTGTCCAGGACCTGTTTGATCGTGGTCCAGACTTTGCCGGTCTGGAGATTGGCGGTGTACCACATCGGCTCCGCCTGGGCCAAGTGCTGGGCGTACCACTTTATGGACGGAACGGCTTTGGCCAGCTCATCTGACCCGTAAACGTCCTTGCGTATGCCGGGCGTCGACGCTCCACCTCCCTCGGCCATCCCGAGTCGGATGCCTTGTTCTTTGCCACAGAAGTAGGCGAGCAGCTTCCAGCTCTCATCGGGATACTTCGTCTTGGCGCCCATCGCCATCTGGTCATGATTGTAAATCATGGGGATAGTGCCGCCTGGCCCCTTTGGCATCGAAACGCCGGCCTGCGTAAACTTGGTCCCGATGGCTAGTTGATCACCAGACTGCCAGAGGCCGCCGTTGCGCATTCCGGCCTTGCCGGTGACAAAGACCTGAACATAGTCCTGGGCGCCAGGCAGTGGTGTGATCTTGTGTTTATGGATAATGTCGTGCAGCCAGGTGACGGCCGCGATCCGCTCCGGCTGGTCCAGCAGCGCTTTGGTTGCGCCAAGCCCGGGGCTGACCGGATCGCCGCCAAAGGCGCGCAGGTGGGGCGTGAGTGCCCAGCCGTCGTGGCCGGCATACAGATACCCCCACTCGTCAGTTTTGCCGGCGCCTGTTGTGTCGCGGGTGAGTTTCTTGGCCATCTCAATCAGATCGTTGTGATCGCGCAGCGTCGCTGGGTCAAGTTTTTCCTTTTCCAGCATCTCCTTGTTGTACCAGATGCCCGAAAAGCCGGTGTGTCCCTTGTATGGCAGGGCATACAGCTTGCCCTTCCAGGTGAGGTGGTCGAGCCCCGCTTTGTAATACTGGCCCATATCGAAATTCTGCGCCTTGATGGTCGGGTCGAGCGCGGCCCAGAAACCGCCGTCGGCTGTCTGATGATAGAAGCCAATGTGGGTGAAGGCGACGTCGCCCATAGTGCCGCCGGCGCCCATCGTCAGGATTTTCTCCTGGTATTGCGCCCCTGGGAATGTCTCCAGCTTGACCTTGATAGCCGGCTCATACTTCTCAAAGGCCGTGATCCCCATCTCCGTCTTGGTGCCCTCGGCGCCGAGGCGCACGTGCAGTCGCAGTTCGACCGGCGCCTTCGCCTCGGGCTTGGCGACCGGTACGGCGGTTGGGGTTGGCGCCGCCGGCTTGGGCGCCGCGGTTGGCGTTGGCGCGACTGCGGCCGGCTGGGCCGGCGCCGGCGCTGGCGTTGGCGGTGGCGGCGGGGCGCAGGCCACTATCAAGGTAGCGGCGGCGCCGGTGAGGCCGGCTAGAAACGAGCGCCGGCTCAATCTGTGCAAAAACATATAATCCGACATCTGATTTTCTCTCCTATACTTTGTATATTCGTAACCGATACGACGCTAGAGTGCTTCCGACTACACACTTAGTTGCCCAGCCACTATACTTCCCGCAGACAT
>JBCLEL010000316.1:0-2857 GCA_038913435.1 Chloroflexota bacterium | reverse complement strand
TCTTGCCGCTAGGCACGCATCAATGCTAGAATCTTGACGATTTTATGCAGATAAGCTCGGAGCTGAAAAGGTGGGTACTACGCCTGTCTTAGTGCTCAACCAGAACTATGAACCGCTTAACGTGTGCAATGCCATGCGGGCTATCGTGCTGGTTCTGTGCGGCAAGGCCGAAGTGTTAGAGCACGCCGATAGCTCATTCCATTCTGCGACCCAAACCTTTCAGCTCCCTTCCGTCATTCGGCTGATCTATCTCATCAAGCGGCCACGGCCGAAGCCTCGCCTCACCCGTAGAGAGATCTTCCAGCGTGACCACCATACTTGCCAGTATTGCGGTGTCAAAAGCAAAGAGTTGACGGTGGACCACGTGTTGCCGAGACATCACGGTGGCAAGCACATCTGGGAAAACCTGGTCAGCGCCTGCCGGAGTTGCAACCATCGCAAGGGTGGCAAGACGCTGGAAGAGGTAAGGATGAAGCTGATGAAGCAGCCGGCCCTGCCGCGAGTCTCACCCTACTACGTAGTCCACCAGTACCTGAATACTTATGTAGAATGGAAGAAGTTCGTTCCAGACTGGGAGCTGGCGTTCGCCTCATAGAGTTCAGTCGCCACTGGTGGACTATTTACGGTAGGGCCGTCCTGTACCTGCTGATCGCCGGTAAGAGCTTACAGCGATGAGCGTAATTATTGAGCCGTATCACTCGATGTTTCTGCCCTCTGTTGCAGTTATCGTAGCGCGGGGCCTTGTGCCCCGCCGCCCAGAAGCAGGGGACAAGCCCCTGCGCTACACGCTCCTTTGTATGGGCAGTGGTGAGCGAACAGTCTATGCCGCATAGATCAATATTTCTGACCACCGCTGTATACCAGTTGCCCTAACAAAAACCCGATATTGGTTAGGGCACTTGTCTGGGAGCGCGGGATTCTAGCCTTATAGGAGTGGGCATCTTTTTTGTCAGCGCTTCTCCGCCCCAAAAAGCAACGGGCATCTACCTATTGCATGATCAGGCAACATTTTCGGGAATACCACGTTCAAAATAGCTTTTCACCCCTAGATGTTTGGCCTTGATCCTTCACCAGTGAAGGACACCTCATCCCCTGGCCCCTTCTCCTGCGAGGAGAAGGGGAAATGATTAGTGGGGGACACCCCCACATCCCCCGTCAGTGGCTTCGCCCCTGCACCCCTTAGAGTCCGCCTAGCATAGCCTAAGACCTCGTTTGAGTTAACACTATGGAGACAGGCGTCCTTCGGCTGATGGACTGCACTTCACCTTACTGACCACCATTATGGAATTGTGATCTTTGCTCAAGCAATTGGTATTAGTCGGCGGTTAATAGCTTACGTAGCTCGGCTTCGTGCTCCGATTTAGTCAACGCTATCACCGAGTCGCCGGCGTTGATTTCGGTTGTACCGATTGGCACAATCGCCGCACGTTCGCGCATCATCAACAAAATCTTCGTCTCCGCCGGCAACCTGACGTCCTTTAGGCTCTTGCCTGACAGCGGCGAGTTCCTTGAGACGATACCCTCGACCAGTTCCAAGCCGGCGTCGCGCAACAGTATCCGATGAATGAGCGCCTGGGCAGGCATTTCCTGCTCGATCTGGGCGAGAATCAGATTTGTGCTGCTGACAGTAGCGTCAATGCCCAAGAGCTTAAAGATGGTCTCATTCTTGGGATTGTTGATCCGGGCGATGGTGCGACCGACGTTAAACTTGCGCTTGGCCATCTGGCAGATGACCAGATTGTCCTCGTCGTCACCGGTGACGGCGACAACGACATCAGCCCGGTTGGCGCCGGCCTCGGCTAAGGTGGCTGCTTCACAAGCGTCGCCACGCATCACGACGCTGCCAAGCTCCTCACCTATCAACGCGGACTTCTTTTTGTCTTTCTCGATAACCAACACCTCGTGGCCCTCATTGACCAATGCCTTGGCCAGATAAAACCCGACCTTTCCACCGCCTGCGACGACGATGTACATCTACCTACCACCTCTGGCCGCCGGCGTTGTGGCCGGGGCCGCGCCGACCAATTTATCCCGCAGCAGCTTCGCCGTCATCTCGGTTGGACACACCGTGGTTAGCCCTAGTTCGCGGAAGACCTTTTCGCGGGCTGGATCGTATATCCGAGTAATCACCTTTTTCACCCGGTAAATCAATTGCGCCATCTGCGAGGCCATAATATTGATGTTGTCATCCTCGGTGACGGTGATAAACACGTCGGCCTGTTCGATACCGGCCTGTTCCAACACCTCGCCATCAATGCCGGTACCGAGAATGGCCTCTCCACCGAACTCCGGCGACAGCCGGCTAAATGCATCTGGTGATTTGTCTATGATTGCTACTTGATGGCCTTGGGCGTGCAACCGGTTGGCCAGGCGCGCGCCAACCCGACCACAGCCAAGAATTACGATTCGCATTGTAGCCCCTTAATCGCAGTAACCAACACCAACGTCAGACTGTGCTCTCACGACAGATCCAGACTTGACAGGGAGCATTTTTCAAAAGGTAGCTGGCGGTAGCTCCCAAGCTAAACTCGCCAAACTTGCGCTTGTACGGAAGGCCCACAATAACTATGTCAACCGATCTCTCGACCGCCTCGTCAACGATGGCCGGCCCTACCTCGCGCGCCTGTAATAGATCGCTCTCGATTGACACATTAGCTCGGCGCGCGAACTGCTCAGCCTCATCCAGGACCTCCTCGCCCTTGTCAAGCTCGGGGCCGATCTCGGCATCTATCGGCAGGGTGCGCTTCACCTCGATCACGTGTATAGCGTACACCTTTGCCCGGTATTGGCGAGCAACATCGCAGGCCAATTGTAACGCGATCTTGTCGCTATCCCCGCCAGTGACTGGCACCAAGAT
>JBCLEL010000315.1:0-2864 GCA_038913435.1 Chloroflexota bacterium | reverse complement strand
TTTCATGGGACGCAGGTTAGCGGGTCGGGGTGACATCGCTATCTGGGAGGACCACTCCGGCAATGGCTACGATCTTCACTTCCTGTCTACTGGACTGGCGCTCCGGCTGGACGGGCAATCGCTGGCTGATCTTGCGACCGTGGCCACGGCCGCGGTCGAACATGCCGGCCAGGTCGAAGAAAGCGCCGATCAAGACCGGCGTTTGCAGATATTGCGGGCGCGGGTGCTTGACTACATCAAGCAAGCCAAAGAGCAAAAACAGAGCAAGTTTCAGGAAAAATCTACCGGCTAAGTTCCCACCCAAGGTGGGTAAGCTCCGGCAAGATCAATTTCTCCATCGCCAGCCGGCAGCCGGCGGTTGAGCCAGGCATCGCGAAGATCAGCCGGCCCCGGTAGACGCCGGCTATTGCTCGCGAAAGCATCGCCGCCGCTCCGATCTCCTGGTAGCTCAGGTAACGGAACAGTTCGCCAAATCCGTCCAATCGTTTGCTGACTAGACGGTCAACCACGTCGTGCGTCACGTCGCGCCGGCCGATGCCAGTCCCGCCGTTCAAAAGAATTGCTTGACAGTCATCCTGGCCGGCTAATTGCTCTATGGTTGTGGTAATGCGGTCGGCGTCGTCGGTCACGATCCGGTAGTTAATCACCTGATGACCGTTTTCCGTCAGAAGCGATTTGATTAACGCGCCGCTCTTGTCGCTGGCCTCGTCACGAGTGTCGCTAACCGTGATAACGGCGCAACGCACCGTATCCTGGCGCTGGCTGACAATCGCTTTATGTTCCTGGTAACCCATACGCCACACTCACTCCCCGGTTGGTAGCCGGCCACGATCACCAGGCAGGTAGAGCGACTAAAATGGTCAAGCAACGGTGCCGAGGGCCAGAATCGAACTGGCGACACCACGATTTTCAGTCGTGTGCTCTACCGACTGAGCTACCTCGGCGCTAATGATAACCGTGAATATCAGATACAGCCAAGCAGGTTGTACACGCTAAACGCCAGCAGAATAAGAGTCTAACACTTAACCGGCAGGGGTCGCAAGCCGGCCGATTGTTCTTTTGACTCATCTCGGACGCGCCTTGCCCGTGCCAAGCCGGCTTACTATATAATTAATTGCCGCGCCGACGTAGCTCAACGGTAGAGCAGCTGTTTTGTAAACAGCAGGTTGAGGGTTCGATCCCCCCCGTCGGCTCCCGGGCGACTAGCGTCGTTTCCGGCGATCTGGAGGGGTGGGTGAGCGGCTAATACCAACAGACTGTAAATCTGTCGCCTGAAACGGCTACGCAGGTTCGAATCCTGCCCCCTCCACCAAAAATCGCATCTATCCGTTTCCCACTTGACAGTCAATTGGCCGTTCGTTGTGTAGTTGGCCTTGTTCCAGCCTAATCTAGTGCGGTGCAGGTAGTTTAGGCTTTCTCGGAATATCTAACTTATTACGGTGTATGCTGGATCCACACCAGCCAGCTAGGAGGCTTTCAATTCGATGGCTAAGAAGAAGTTTGAGCGAACGGAGCCGCATATCAATGTAGAGACAATCGGGCACATAGACCACGGCAAGACCACCTTGACGGCTGCGATCACCAAGACGCTGGGGCTGAAGGGGTGGGCGCAGTTTCGGGCGTTCGACAGCATAGACAATGCGCCGGAGGAGAAAGCGCACGTAGAGTACGAGACGGGGAAGCGGCACTATGCGCACGTGGACTGTCCGGGGCACGCCGACTACATCAAGAATATGATCACCGGAGCGGCGCAGATGGATGGGGCGATCCTGGTGGTGGCGGCGCCGGACGGGCCGATGCCGCAGACGCGGGAGCACATCTTGCTAGCGCGGCAGGTAGAAGTGCCCTCGATGGTAGTGTTTCTGAACAAAGTAGATATGATGGACGACCCGGAGCTACTGGAGTTGGTGGAGCTAGAGATGAGGGAACTGCTGACGAAGTACGGATTTCCGGGGGATGAAATACCGATAGTGAGGGGGTCGGCATTAGGGGCATTGGAGTCGAAGTCAACTGATCCGAACTCGCCGGAGTACAAGTGCATCTGGGAACTGATGGAGGCGGTGGACAGCTACATACCGACGCCGCAGCGAGCGATGGACCAGCCGTTCCTGATGCCGATACGAAGACGTGTTTGGGATCAAGGGGCGTGGGACGGTGGTGACGGGGCGGATCGAGCGGGGGATGGTGAAGACCGGGGAAGAGGTGGAGATCATCGGGCTAGAGCGAGAGGCGCGGAAGGTAGTGGTGACCGGGGTGGAGATGTTCCGCAAGACATTGGACTACGGGCAAGCGGGAGACAACGTAGGGTGTCTACTGCGAGGGATCGAGCGCGAGGATGTAGAGCGCGGGCAGGTGTTGGCGAAGCCGGGGTCAATCACGCCGCACAAGCTGTTTGATAGCGAAGTGTACGTGCTGAGCAAGGACGAAGGGGGGAGACACACGCCGTTCTTCAACGGGTATCGGCCGCAGTTTTATTTCAGGACGACGGATGTGACGGGGTCGGTGAAGTTGCAAGAGGGGGTGGAGATGGTGATGCCGGGGGACAACACCAAGATGACGATCGAGCTGATCGTGCCGATAGCGATGGAAGAGGGGCTGCGGTTTGCGATACGTGAGGGAGGACGGACGGTGGGGGCCGGCGTCGTCACCAAGATATTGGCCTAAATAGAGATTGTCAGTTAAAGAAAGAGATGGGGGAAGCACATGGCTAAGAAGGGCGAAAACCGAATGGTCATCACATTGGCCTGTACGGAGTGCCGCGAACGCAACTACACCAGTGAAAAAAACAAGCGCAATGATCCAGACCGGCTTACATTGAACAAGTTTTGCACGCGTTGCCGCAAGAGCACGCCGCACCGGGAAAC
>JBCLEL010000314.1:0-2875 GCA_038913435.1 Chloroflexota bacterium | reverse complement strand
TGGTTGGAGGAGACGAGCGCGCCGGGCCACCTAGATAGCTAGACAGCATCGTTCAGGCCGCGTTCCTTTACGATGCTTGCCAGGGCGTCAATCGGCGTTGTAACCTGTCCAGGTGCGCTGGGCAGGTTGTAAAAATGTAACTACTCAGCTACAACCGGTAGATGTTGGGTTGCTGTGACCACAACCAGTAGTGGCCGGCCCACTGTCGGCGAGGCGATGCGGCACTCGACACGGGCGACTGCGCCGTAGGCACCAGCTACATATTGGGGTCGACCGGCAGTCAGACACAACTGGTTGTACAATTGGCCCTGTTTGTACGGCTGAGTAGTTACGTAAAAATAACGAGCGGTCTCAGAAGATCGGCATTTGGCGAGGAAAAGTCGAAGTCGTCGTCGCAGTAGATTCGCAAGGTCGCGCTCCCAGACGCCAACTTGGTGGGCCCACCCGGATTCGAACCAGGGACCAACCGGTTATGAGCCGGCCGCTCTGCCGCTGAGCTATGGGCCCGTCTGCGTGGGCGCGACAATCTCATTTTAGCAGATTTTCACCGCTGATTCTGAAGGCAGCGTACATTCCAACCAGACAAAGCGCCCCCGTCGCCACGAACAACGTCGTATATCCGGCCAGGTCTATCACCAGCCCGCTCACCAGCAAGCTGACTCCTGTCACTAGCATAAAAACGAATTGAGTGGAAGCCGCGTAGTTTCCGCGTTGGCCGGGAGGCGCCAGGTTCAAGGCAGTCCGCATCGTCGCGACCTGGACACCTATCCCCGCGGCGCCACCGATCGCCAAGAAAACGTAGAACTCCCATATAGAATTCATCAGAATAACGCCCGCCAGTGAGGGTAGGTTCAAGCCCATTGCCGCCAGCAACACCGTGCGATAGTTCATTCGGTCGCTCAGCCAACCGAGCGCCAGTCCGCCGAGTCCATTGCTGGCGAAAAGGACGGCAGTGAAGATGCCGGCAAAAGCCAGATCAAGGTCCAGGCGTTCCAGCGCATACAGCACATAAAAGCTCTGGGCCATGATGATGAAGGCCGCAACCGCCCGTACCGCCAACACTAAGTGCAGCTTGCGATCCCGAATTAGCGGCGCTGGAATCGAGCGGATGAATTCCAACAGCCTAGGCTGCATCGGAGGCAAGCCATACGGTGGCTCGACCATCAGCATCACCGCGGCGTTGCTGACTACCAGACAGACGCCACCAACCAAGAAGGTGACGCCGAAATTGGCCGGGAATGCGAAAGTTGAAAGCAGCGCGGCGGCGATGATTCCACCGGCAGTGCCGGCCGTCCGGTTGACCATCCACTGAAAGCCGGCGGCAGTGCCGAAGCGATGTTGAAAAACGCCGCCCAGCAGATCCAACGTGGCAGGAAGCAGCACGCCGTTCACCAAGTAGTAATAGAACTGCGCTGCGAATATGACATATAGCAGGTAACTGACATTAGAGCCGCCGTGCAGGACAAGTAGTCCGGTTACAACCCAGGCGCTGGTTTCGGCGACGTGGAGCAGGCCGATAGCCAGACGCTTGCGAGGTAGCAAGAGGTTAAAGTAAGAGCCGATCAGCAGCATTGGCAGCGCAGCCAGATAAGCCAGATTGACAGCGCCAATCAGCGTTTTTGATTCAGTGAGCTGGCCTAAAAAGGCGATTAGGATCGAGGTAGAAGCGCAAGCCTGGCCGAATCCCCAGACTAGCTCCCACAACAGGGCAGCAGTCAGGTTGCGTCGAAAGTGGCGTTCGACCTGCCGAGCAGCCGCTTCGGATGAAGGGAGGACCTCTTCCATCGAGTGGTCTTTAGATGTGGTCGGTGTCAGGCTAGGCTGCTGATGATCGAGCGGACATAGCTGATGCTGACGGCAGAGTTGTAAAACTCGTCGCCGGTATTGCCAGCGCCACCTTCTATGCTGATGAAGCCCCGGAAGCCGGCGGCATAAGCAACTTCAATGGCATATCGGTAGTCAATCTCACCATTGGGCACGTTCGTGCGAATGAAAACTGCCCGATTGGCATCCGGCAGAAAGACCCTACGCATATTCTTCATATGCCAGAAGACCATCTTGCTGGCGGTATTACGGATTGTGTCGGCCCAATTTTCTTCCGGGACGTTGTAGGTCCAGAGGACGTTACCCAGGTCGGGGTTTATGCCAACATTGGGCCGGTCGGTCATCTCGACTAGACGTAAAGTTGCTTTGGAGTTGTCGGCGATGCTGTTCTGATGGATCTCGATTGCAAATTTGAGACCATAGCTGGCAGCGTGGTCGGCCACTTGTTGGAGCCGGCGCGCCGTCTGTTCAAAATCTTCCGGCAAGGCGTCGCGGCTGGAACCATAGGAGCGAGCGGCGCCGATGCGGTCGTCGGCGGACGCCCCGTACAGCTCGGCCGGCCCCGGCAACGACGACGAAATCACCTCGGTCTTCAGCAAGCCGGCGATCTCAACCGAGCGCAACAAGCGATCAAGGTTTTGGTCGCGCACTTTGGGATGGCAAAGGTTATTGCCACCGACCTTTAAGGCGCCGGCCACCAATCCGTAGCTTGCCAGTTCCTCACGAAATGCGCCGAGGTCAGATTGGCTCATCTGCCAGAATGGCAGCCAGGTGTCCTCAACCTCGACGCCATCGGCGCCCTGCTCTTTAGCAAAGCTGAAGAATCGCCGGCGTATTTCGACCGGCGCCGGCCCTGGCCAGAAGTATGGGTAGGCGTTCATCCCCCGGGCGGAAAATGCGATCTTCACCTGTGTTCCTCCGTTTAATTAGGCTTGGCTGCATCGCCGGCCGGCAAACAGGGCTGACGCGACCTCCGCACAGGCTTATCACGTAAGGCTCTACCTGCTTTAGGGCGATGGCAGACTAAAGAACGGCCTTCAGGCCAATTTCT
>JBCLEL010000313.1:0-2889 GCA_038913435.1 Chloroflexota bacterium | reverse complement strand
GATTATGCGCCGGCGGACAGTGGACTTCAGTAGGGCAAAACACCACAGTCGCGCTCAGAAGCTGGCCTCAGTCTAGCTCGCCGGCGCTTCTTGTAGGTTGTACAGGCGGTCAATCTTGGCCGCCATGATGAGGTCACTCTGGTGCAGGCCGTTGATCTTGTGGGTCCAGAGGTAGACTCGCACCTCACCCCAACTTACGTACAGGTCGGGGTGGTGGCCCTGCTCTTCGGCGACCTGAGCGATCTGGTTGAAAAACTCGGCCGCCTGGATGAAGTTCTTGAACTTGAACGATTTGACCAGCTTGCGGTCGTCGTCAACCGTCCAGCCATCGAGTTGGGCCAGGTAAGGCTTGATCTCCTCCGGCGTCATCGGCGGGATTCCGCCGCGACAAGGCACGCAAACCTGGTCAGCCAATGCCATCGCCATTGCTCACCCTCCAGCATCAAAGCTCTTTTGACACCATGCTGGGCTTTGGAGGAGGCCGGCGTCAAGGAATCTGCGACGCAGAACCTCTCCCTACCACCCGCCGGCAATCGTCTTGAACGTCACCGGCATATACACCCGGTTGGTCTCGGCGAGGACGGCGAAGCGGCCCAGCCGATCAACCAGGGCAGTCAGCAGGTTGCCGGCGGTGTTCAGGGTGGAGGTGATGCCCTGGGTGATCCAGCTTGAACCTTCCAGCCGGTACAACTGCAAACTGCTCTCAATCGCCGGCCCCAAGTCGCTATCGGTGTAGCTGATGGTGACGGTGATCGTATCACTGAGGCCGGTGGCTGGCGGCCTGGTAGCCGGAGACGTAGACCGACGGACCCTGAGCAGCAGCCGAACTGCACGACACCAATACCCAATGCAGGAAAAACGCGACGGCAGCGACCCCGCCCCCACCCCGAACGATCAGCTTCCACGGTATGGTAGTCCCTCCTTACGCAGCTCAGCGTGCGAGGCTGGTGGATGGACGGCTACGGGCACGCAACGAAACCTTGCGGATTTTTGCCTGTGACATACGCGACCATATCGTTCATATCATTGTTGCTGGCAGCAGTGGCATAGCGAATTTCGTCCCCATAGACGCCAGATGCGTGCTTTAGGGCGCCTAGGTCGCCGCCGAAAAGATCGAGCAGCACGTAGCCTTGAAGTAGATACGCTTGCGACTCGCGGATCGTACAGGTGTTGTACGCGTTGAGATCCGTGTTCGCCTGCCAAACGTGGGTGGCTTCATGGGCGAGCCACCCTGCCAGGAACCTGCCCCTGTTGCGCTGACTCTCGGCAAAGACGATTTCGCCGTAATAGGATCCATTTGGATGAGACGTTAGCGTCGCCACACCAAAGTACCCGGTACCGCGGAGATGGCCCGCAGCATCGCCGCTAGGAAGAAAGCGGATATCGGTCACCCAGCGATTCACAGTATCCCGAACCCAAGAATCTCCTGCCCGGTCAAGCAGGTCGAGGGCGTCGTAGATTTCGCGCGGGAAGCCTTGGCCGGTGGTAGGTGGAGGCGGTACCGGCGGCGCTTCAGGTGTCGGAGGCCGAGGAGCGGGTGGCGGGCCGCCAGGCAGAATGCGTTTCTTGGCCTCGTTCCCTCCACCGATCGGTGTTCCCGCGGGAGGATGATTCAGGTTGGGAAGGATCAGATTGGAGGTTCCCGCGAGGAGGGGCTGGACCCAGCCTTCATACGTGGAGATGCCATCAGCGAGCCTCGGGGCCAGCTTAGAGCCGTTCAGCGCTTCTTGGACTGTTGAGAAGACGGTTGGGGCGGATCCGGCGAGCAACGAAGGTGGATTGAGGAACAGGATTACGGCAAAACCTGAAACGGCAACTCCCTTCGCCGCGGCGGGAACGATACCCAGCATCAGATCCAGGGCGGATCCGCGGAGGAGGAGGTCGAAGGGGCCAGTCAGGAACCCCCCGATCATTCCGAGGAGCAAACCAGTGATGAGCCAGATCGCGCCGAAAGCCAATGGTTGGGCTACCGAACTCGGGATGTCGAGCTGTCCGGTCACCCAGTCAGCGACCCGGAGGTTCCAAGCGAGGGCGACGCTGATCGACAGCACGAAGACTGCTAGGTCGACTGCGGACGATACGAGGCCGCGCCGAACGCCGTTGGCCACGTTCCACGCTACGATCCCCAGGATGGCTACGTCTACCCAGTTGTTAACCAAGGCTTCCACCACACCCGCTGCCGGTGTCAAAGCTGCCTGTTTTGCATCCTCTCGAGCTGTTCGTGGGAGTGTTGGTCATGACGATTGCCGGTCGCTTCCGTCATGAACCCCACCCTTCCGTCGGCTAAGCGGATCTTAATTCGAAGGGGACTCTCTTGAGCGTCCAGGATGATGGCGCTGCTGCCGCGCGGGATGAGAACCATCGTGGCATTAGGCGCAAGTTCCGCTTCGCTAGGGATGAAGAAGTCATCGGAAGTAAATACGACGGTCTCCCCTGGTGCCAATTGGGGCGCCCTCCGTCTGAACCGCTTTTTCCACCAGGGTCCGCCAGGGCCAACCGTTTCCTCCCAACCTGCGGCCCGAAGCTCCTCGACGAGCACCTGTAGAGCCTTTTGGTAGTTCTCGGCATTGGGCTTGAACTTCGGGGAGAATGCCTCAACGTACTGGCCGTAAGGGCCCTTAACGTCCGCGTGGAACTGATGGGTCTCGTTACGGAACCCAAACACGATTCGAACTTTGGCGAGCAATTCGGTCTCGGCCGTTTCCCACAACTTCTCTGCAACCGGGCATCCGCAATGTGGACACTGAGGGGCTTCATCGGAAACTTTGTTCCCACATTCTCCCGGGCAGTCGATGAGTCCCATGATTATCTATTAACCAAAAAGCGGGCAACGCCACGAGCGGCGGAACGCCTGCAATCCATCTTCACTTCCACCCCGCCCAGCTAGAA
>JBCLEL010000312.1:0-2893 GCA_038913435.1 Chloroflexota bacterium | reverse complement strand
GCCTCGGATTGACCCGCGCGCGGCTGGCTATTCTAGTCTTCGCTCTATTGGCAATCATGCTGGCGCTGCAAGGAGTAGCGTTAGCGGCGCAGCCGGCCCAGTTGACCTCCGGTTACCTGGGAAAAGATGCCCGCCCCTTTGATCCAAGCGATCCGCTCTGGGACCGGGCGCCGGCCTTTGAAGTCCCGCTGATTCCGCAGTCGGCTGTTTCGCCAGTCCTACTACAGGTGTCCATATCCTCGGTCACTGTTCGCTCCATCCACAACGACAAGGAGATATTCTTCTTGCTTGAGTGGAAGGATGACACCCGCGATGTTGAGACAACGCGGCTTGACTCCTTCCGTGACGCCGCCGCTATCCAATTCGCGGTCAGCGAGGGCCTACCGAACATCTGTATGGGCGCGCCGACGCAAAAAACTAATCTCTGGCACTGGAAGGGGGACTGGCAAGAGGACATCGACAAAGGCTTCCAGGAGCTGGTCCAAACTTATCCAAACTTCTGGAAGGACTACTATCCGTTCGTGGTCGGCGAACCCCCTTATCAGTATCCAAGAGATTTTTCGGCTGGGCCGGCGCGGGCCTACTCACCAGGTTGGGTTGTGGGCAATCCGCTCTCCCAGCCAGAACGTCTAAGCCCCATCGAAGACCTGAGCGCCATGGGGTTCGGCACCACGACGCACAAGCAGATCCAACCGGTAGCCGGCAAAGGTGTGTGGAGCAACGGCCATTGGCGGGTCGTATTCAGCCGGGCGATGTTGGTTAATGATGTTGACGCGGCTAAGTTTGTGGCGGGGACAACCTTTCCGACTGCCTTTGCCGTCTGGAATGGGTCGAACCAGGAGGTCGGCGCCCGCAAGCAGCTTTCCACCTTCATCAGCGTTGAGGTGCAGAGTTCAACCACTGGCGCTGGATCGGTGATAGACATTATCAGGACAAATGAAGTCCTGACCTATGTATTCTCGCTGGCATTCGTCCTGGTGATAGCGGTGGTCGGTCTGGCAGTAACGGGTTTTCGCATCTTCAAACGGCCAGACTCAATTTAGCTATCAGCAGTCAGCGGTCAGCTATCAGCAATCCAATCCGCCTGCCGCGGCTGCCCACCCAATCCAAAATCTAAAATCCAAAATCCAAAATCCAATAACGAGAGGTTAACGATGAATCACAAATATCAATCGCTGCTAGCGTCGGCCCTGCTCTACCGCGAACTTGGCCGGGCGGTGGCCTATCCCACCTCGGTTCTTGTAGGCGAGTTGCGCAGCGGAGAATTTGTCGCCGGCCTGCGCCAAGTTAGCCGGCTTTTGTCCAAAAATGGCAGCCTGCTGGCCGCTGTTGGCGAGGTAGAGTCGGCAGTCCGCCAGCTTGAGGCCGATCAAGTTGGTCTTGAAGAAGAACACACTTACCTATTCAACCGCCAAGTGCAGACATCGTTGTACGAAGGGAGCTACGGGCCGGAGCGCGTCCACCGCCGACTGCGGTCTATCGAGGAACTGGCCAGCCTATATGCCGCCTTTGGCTATCGAGTTGGTGGAGGTCAGCGCGAGCTTCCCGATCACGGCGGCGTAGAGTTGGAGTTTATGTCGCTGCTGTGCGCAAAAGAGGTCTATGCCCTGGATAATGGCTTGACCGCCGCCGCCGGCGTCTGCCGGGACGCCCGGCATAATCTGTTGTCCAATCATTTGGCCGGCTGGTTTCCCCTGTTTGTCGAGAAGCTACGGTCAACAGCCAGGATAGGTTTTTACCTTGCCGTGGCCGGCGCTGCGCTGGCGCTGATCGAGCAACAGTGCGAAGAGCTCGGTATCCAAGCAGACATCATCACTCGTGATGACGGCGCCAGAGAATCGCTGCTAGAAGCCAGGGAACCCGAAAACTTCGATTGTGCTGTCCAGCCGGCAGCTCAGTAGAGATAAGCGATGAACAACAACCTCTCAACAGTTATCAAAGCGATAGTTGTAGCGGTCTTACTGGAACTGCTACTGCTGCGAACGTTTCTACGGATGGGGCCGTTCTTGCCGGCCGCCGACCAGTTGCAGCCGGTTTTCCAAGCTATCCAGTTGGCGGGGATCGCGAGCCTGAATCTGGCGATGTTGCTAGGACTGGGCGTCGTGGTCTGGCTAGCAGTCCTGGCGATTCGTGAGCGGACTTTGCTCGGTCTCGCCACGGGAATTACCCTCCTGGTCACCATTGCTTTCCTAGCTGCGCTGGTCCTAGCGCCGGCCCCGGGTGGGGCTGCCTTGATAACGTTGAGCGCCGTAGTGGCCTGCGCTCTTGTCTTGGTCTATCTATCCAGTCCGATGAAGACAGCGCCTCGGCTGGTGCTTGGTCTAACCTTGGCGTCCTATCTTGTGGTCTATTACCACTATCTGGCTCAGCCGGTCGCAACTCTGGGCGCAGTGCTACCGTTTGCGGTAGAGGCGTTCTTTGCTAGCGAGACGTTGGCGGTCCTAACCGCGCTGGCGACACCGGCGCTGGCCTGGCGCTGGAACCGAGGCGCAGCCATCGGCGCTGGACTGGTGGCAGTCTTGCTGTTGGCCGCCAGGGTTGGCCGGCCGTGGTTGATCGCTACCATCGCAATGTGGAACTTTGCCTTCAGCATGTTTCTGCCGGCCTTCGTATATGCGGCGGCGGCTGGTGCTGTCACCTATGCGCTGATCGGGCTATGGCGAAACCCGGCCAGTAGAAATATCGCGGCAGCTTTGACGCTGATAGTTTTAGCTGGACTAAAGCTGGACTACAGCTATTTTGTGTTGTTATCGCTGATCGGTTTTCTCGCGATGGCCCACTTCGGCCAGCCGGCGCTGAGCGAGTCTCCCGCAAGGGGAAATAGAGAATCGGCCGCCCTTCAACCTCACCTAAACAATCGCCTCACTCCTCACGTGCTATAATACCTCCGTTT
>JBCLEL010000311.1:0-2902 GCA_038913435.1 Chloroflexota bacterium | reverse complement strand
ATTTTAATGGCAGTCTTATTTATGCAACAGTCTCACCAAGCATAAACCATCACCGCTAATCGCTCAATTTCCACCGGCCGCTAGACGCCGGCCGTGCGGACGAGCTCCGGCTTTGACGACTTTTGGGTATCCTCACCGGCGGCGATCAGCCTATTGATCGCATTTAGATAGGCGCGGGCGCTGGCCTCAATGATGTCGGTGCTGGCGCCGCGACCGCCAAATGTTTGGCCCTTGCTCTCGACCCGAATTGTCGCCCCACCCTGGGCGTCGCTGCCAGGCGTGACCGCCTGCAAGGAGAACTCAATCAATTTGGGTTCAACCCCAACTATTTGGTTGATAGCGTTGCAGATAGCATCAACTGGCCCGTCGCCGGTAGCAGAGTGCGTTTTCTCAAGGCTATTAGGCGACACCAACGTGACGGTAGCGGTCGGAATGGTATAGTCGCCACAGGTTACCTGCCAGCGTTCCAACCTATACCCCTCAACCTGTTCGCGAATCTCGTCAGCGACCAAAGCCTCAAGGTCGCGGTCAGAAACCACCTTCTTTTTGTCGGTAAGCTCCTTAAATCGCTCGAAGGCCCGGTTCAGCTCATCAGTTGAGAGTTGGTAACCCAGCTCTTCGAGCCGCTTGCGAAAGGCGTGCCGGCCGGAGTGCTTGCCCAGCACCAGGTTGGTGCCGGCCTGGCCTACGGCTTGGGCGTCCATAATTTCAAAGGTCGAGCGATCCTTGATAACGCCGTCCTGATGGATGCCTGACTCGTGGGCGAAAGCGTTTGCGCCGACGATGGCTTTGTTAGGTTGAACCAAGATGCCGGTGTAGCTGCTGACCATTCGGCTGGTCTTGTAGATCTCGGCGCTATCCACCTGGGTGTCAATGCCGAATACATCGGCGCGAGTCCGCAATGCCATCACAACTTCCTCCAACGAGCAGTTGCCAGCCCGCTCGCCGATGCCATTGATCGTGCACTCGATCTGACGAGCGCCGGCCCGCACCGCCGCCAGGCTGTTGGCAACCGCCATGCCCAGGTCGTCGTGGCAATGCACCGAGATCACCACCTTGTCGGCGCCGGGCACTCGTTCCAGGATCGTCTTGATGAGATTGGAGTACTCGTGCGGCACGGTGTAACCGACGGTATCTGGGATGTTCAAGGTGGTTGCGCCGGCCTCGACAGCGACCCGCAACACATCACAGAGGAAATCTACATTGGAACGAGTGGCATCCATGGGCGAAAACTCTACATCGGAGACGTAAGACTTCGCCCGCTTCACCATGGCCGCCGTCATCTCAAGCACTTCCTGGCGGGTTTTGCGTATCTGGTGAGTCAGATGGATGTCGGATGATGATATAAAGACGTGGATACGGCCGCTTTCGGCGTCGCGCACCGCCTCCGCCGCCCGGTCAACATCCTGCGGCAAGGCCCGCGCCAGACCGCAGACAGTTACCCCTTTTACCTCGCGGGCGATACGTTGCACCGCCTCGAAGTCGCCCGGCGAGGAGATCGGAAATCCCGCTTCAATGATGTCAACGCCGAGCCGAGCAAGCTGATAGGCGATGTCAACCTTCTCTTGAACGTCGAGGGTCGCGCCCGGCGACTGCTCACCATCTCGCAAAGTGGTGTCAAAGATCAATACCCGGTCCAGCATGATTCCCTCCTTACCGGCCTTCCAACCGGTCTGTCCAATCATTGAACATCAAAACTAGATTTTTGCGTTGTCAGTTTGACCCCAAAGGATCGACCATAGAGTACCAGGGCAGACACGGGGGTCTGCCCCTACGTATGTATAACCTCCGCCATCGTAGGGGCAACCCCCTGTGGTTGCCCCTACGATGGCTAGAGAATTACGTGGCCGTGTTTCTATCTACTTTGAGCTTGACAGCCAGGGCATCATCGCCCGTAGCCGCTTGCCGACTTCCTCAAGCTGACCTTCGGTCTCTTTACGCCGCATGGCCAAGAAGCTGGGCCGGCCGGCCAGATTTTCGCCGATCCAATTCTTGGCGAAAACGCCAGACTGGATCTCGGCCAGCAGTTGGCGCATATTCTGGCGGACGTGATCGTCAATCACGCGGGGGCCGCCGGTGTAGTCGCCATACTCGGCGGTGTCGCTGATTGAGTAGCGCATATAGCCGAAGCCGCCCTGGTAGATCAGGTCAACGATCAGCTTCAGCTCGTGCAAGCACTCGAAATAGGCGAGTTCCGCCGGATAGCCGGCCTCGACCAGCGTTTCAAAGCCGGCCTTGACCAAGGCGGTCACGCCGCCGCAGAGCACTGCCTGCTCGCCGAAGAGGTCGGTCTCAGTCTCATTCCTGAAGGTTGTCTCCATGACTCCGGCGCCAGTAGCGCCGATGCCGCGGGCATATGCCAGCGCGTTGTCCCGCGCCCGGCCGGAGACATCCTGATAGACCGCCAGCAGGGCCGGCACCCCGATGCCCTGGGTGAACATACGCCGCACGATATGACCCGGCCCCTTGGGCGCGATCATACTCACGTCAATCTCCGGCGTGGGGATGATCTGGTTGAAATGGATGTTGAAGCCATGAGCGAACATCAGCGTCTTGCCAGCCTTCAACTCCGGCCTGATTGTGTGCTCGTATAGCTCTTTTTGGGTCTGGTCTGGCACCAGCATCATGATCGTATCGGCAGCACGGGTTGCTTCGGCGACGGTGGCTATTTCCAGGCCATCCGCCCTGGCCTTGTCCCACGACTTGCTACCCTTGTACAGGCCGACAATAACGTCACAACCGCTGTCTTTCAGGTTCAAGGCGTGGGCGTGACCCTGACTTCCGTAGCCTATGACGGCTATCCTCTTACCTTTCAGCAGTCCCAGATCGGCATCCGCATCGTAATAAACCTTTACCAATCATTCCTCCAACCTAAGTATTTTGTTCCTGCCTACTGTACGTT
>JBCLEL010000310.1:0-2924 GCA_038913435.1 Chloroflexota bacterium | reverse complement strand
ATTGTGCTAACAGGCACTCGCTTGTTGGCAGCGGAACGAATGTCTGTTGCTGGTCAATAATGTATCACTCTGAGACTAAAAAATCAATCACTGTATTAGGTTCATTACACGCCACACACATACCTCCTTTCGACTATAGTGTAAAATTGGCGCTGGTGGTAACGCTCGCCGACCTGCCTGAGCGTCAGCTCGCTGGAGTCGAATCTTTGGCCGCAACCAGTCCCGGAGGTCAGTTTTGGCAGTTCGTGAGATACGATTGATCGGCGACCCGGTCCTGCGCGAAAAGTGCAAGAGGATCGCGAAGTCGGACAAGGGTCTGCAAAAGCTGATTGATGATATGATCGAGACCATGAGCGCCGCTCGTGGTCTGGGGTTGGCGGCGCCACAGGTAGGCGTGCCAATACGACTCTTCATCGTCCAACTGCCAGAAGATACCGAGGACGAACCCCAGGCCGGTAAGCTCTTCATCTTCTATAATCCTGAAATCGTTAAGGCGTCAGGTGAGCACACCCCTGAGGAGGGTTGCCTCTCAATACCGGGTTACGTCGCCAACGTCCGGCGGGCCGACGAGGTGACAGTCAAGGGCAAAGACCGCGATGGCCGCGATCATCGCGTGAAGGCGACAGGACTATTGGCCCAGGCATTCCAGCACGAGATTGACCACCTGGACGGCATCCTATTTATTGATAGGCTTAACAGTTTGGACGAACTACGTACAGTCGATCCGAATGAGACTGAGCCGGTGGCGGCCGGTTGACCGCTCGACTGGCCGGAATCTGGGCCTGCTGTGCGACCCTCCTACATTTGCACGATCTATTGTTGATAAGGTGAGCGATTGAACCTCCACGAATATCAAGCGCGAGAGTTACTCGGTCAATTTGGCTTGCCGTATCCGGCTGGCCAGGTGGCGACGACGCCAGCCGAGGCCCGTCGGATTGCCGCCGAGATCGGCAAGCCGGTAGTCGTAAAGGCACAGGTATTGACCGGCGGTCGCGGCAAGGCCGGCGGCGTCAAGCTGGCGAAAGACGCCGATGAAGCCGAGCAAAGGGCCACTCAGATACTCGGCATGCTGATCCGCGGCTACGTAGTCCGCCGCGTGTTGATAACCGAGGTGATTGACATAGCCCGCGAGCTTTACCTCGGCATCGTCATTGACCGCCAATCGCAGAGGCCGGTGCTGATGGCGAGCGCCGCCGGCGGCATTGACATCGAGGAAGTAGCCCGCCAGACGCCAGAAAAGATAATGACGGTCGCCATTGATCCGCTACTTGGCCTGCTGGAATTCCAGGCTCGACAGGTGGGGTTCAAGCTGGAGCTAACGCCGGCCCAAGTGCGCCAGTTTTCCACGATTGCCCTCTCGCTGTACAAATCGTTTGCTGGCTTGGACGCCTCGCTCTGCGAGATCAACCCGCTGGTTGTCAGGAGCGACGGCAACTTGCAGGCGCTCGATGCCAAGCTTTCCATAGACGACAATTCGTTGTACCGACACCCAGAGTTGGCCGCGCTGCGTGACCCGGAGGCCGAGGATCCGTTTGAACGAGAAGCCCGCGAGGATGGTCTGAGCTACGTCAAGCTGGATGGCGAGGTTGGCTGTATCGTCAATGGCGCCGGCCTGGCAATGGCGACGATGGATGTCATAAAACTGTTTGGCGCTTCGCCGGCCAACTTCCTTGACGTTGGTGGCGGCGCGCGCGCCGAGCGGGTCACTTTGGCGCTTCGCCTAATTCTCTCGGACCCGAAAGTCAAGGCGGTGCTTTTCAACATCTTTGGCGGTATCACGCGCTGCGACGAGGTCGCTCACGGCATTGTCGCCGCCCGGAGTCAGTTGGAAGCCGATGTTCCTATCGTTGTTCGATTGGTCGGCACTAACCAGGAAGAGGGCCACCGGATATTGCGCGACGCCGGCCTGACTGCTGTTACCTCGATGACCGAAGCAGCTCAATCAGTGGTCGCTGCGCTCAAGGGACCGGGTGGCGTCAGATGAGCATATTAGTCAGTTCCTCTACACGCCTCGTAGTCCAGGGTATAACCGGCCGCGAAGGCGAGTTTCATACCCGCCAGATGATCGAATACGGCACGAAGGTGGTCGCCGGCGTGACTCCTGGCCGTGGCGGCTCCGAGATCGCTGGCGTGCCCGTATTCGACACCGTGCAGCAAGCGGTCGCCGCCACCGGCGCCAACGCTGCCAATATTTACGTGCCGGCGCCGTTTGCGCCGGATGCTATTCTGGAAGCCGCGGACGCTGGACTCACGCTGATTGTCTGCATCACCGAGGGTATTCCGGTGCTGGAGATGGTAAGGGTCAACCATTGGTTGAGGCAGCGGGGCGTCCGGCTCATCGGCCCGAACTGTCCGGGCGTCATCACGCCGGGGCAGGCTAAGGTTGGCATTATGCCAGGCCACATCCACCGTCCCGGTAAGATCGGTTTGATCTCCCGTAGCGGCACCCTCACCTACGAAATCGTTAACGCGCTGAGCCAGGCCGGCTACGGCCAATCCACCTGCGTCGGCATCGGCGGAGACCCCATCATCGGTACGACATTCGTTGATGCGCTGCGGCTCTTTGCCGCTGACGATGGTACCGAAGCGGTTGTGCTGATAGGAGAGATCGGCGGCACCGATGAGGAAAAGGCGGCAGAATTCATCAAAGGCGAGCTAGGAAAGCCGGTGGTCGCCTTCATAGCCGGCCGAACGGCGCCGCCAGGCAAGAGAATGGGCCACGCCGGCGCTATCATCTCCGGCGGCACCGGCACCGCTGCCAGCAAGGTTGAGGCGTTGACGAAGGCAGGGGTCAAGGTCGCTGATAATCCGGTTGATGCGCCGGAGTTGCTAAGATCTATCGGCGTGGCCCCTTGAGAAGCGGAGCGCCGGCCGTTATAAAAATAGCCATTGACAAATTAAGATGCTTCTGGCTGCCGCACGCC
>JBCLEL010000309.1:0-2946 GCA_038913435.1 Chloroflexota bacterium | reverse complement strand
AGGATATGAGCTTAGGTTGATGCGCATGCGCTTGCAAAACTGATCCCCTTAAATCTGAACTCTTACCCGAGACCATATTCATTGTCTGAATCGCCATCAGCGGTTAAAGTCTATTTGGGATAAGGTCAGATTTCCAATGCGCCGAATCGCGACAGGACAGGGGCCGGTCGGCGTTATCACGCTCTCAAGTAGATTTCGGAGGATATTTGTCTAATGTCAACCCAAACACAGGTTACTTCATCTGACGTGCTCCGCGCTTTGAGCACAGTCAAGGACCCGGACCTCGGACGTGATCTCGTCACGCTAAAGATGATTGAGGACGTGAAGGTCATGGGCAGTGATGTCAGCTTCACGGTCGTATTGACTACGCCAGCTTGCCCAATGAAGGGGGTAATCGAGCGCGATTGCAAGAAGGCCATCCTTGCCCTGGGCAACGTGTCAAATATCGCCATCAAGATGGATTCTCGTGTTGTCTCCGGCCGGGGTGCGATGGGCAAGGATAAGCTGCCCGGCGTCCGCAACCTGGTCGCTGTCGGCAGTGGCAAGGGTGGCGTCGGCAAAACAACCGTCAGCATAAATGTGGCAGTAGCATTAGCCGAAGCCGGCGCCAAAGTTGGCGTGTTGGACGCTGACATCACCGGGCCGAATGTGCCGTTGATGCTGGGCGCCAGGGGACAGCCGGCCGGCTCGAACGGGAAAATCCTCCCGCTGGTTGCCCACGGCGTTAAGGTAATCTCAATCGCTTTCTTTGTGCCGGAAGGGCAACCGGTGATCTGGCGCGGACCGATGGTTGGCGGCGCGATACAGCAGTTCCTGCGCGACGTTGACTGGGGAGAACTCGACTATCTGGTTATTGACCTTCCACCAGGGACCGGTGACGCGGCGCTATCGTTGGCGCAGGCGATCCCATTGACCGGCGTAGCTATCGTCAGCACGCCACAGGACGTTGCGCTGCTGGACGCCAGTAAGTCGGTGGCGATGTTTCAGAAACTAGAGGCGCCGATCCTCGGCATAGTTGAAAACATGAGCTACTTCATCTGCCCACATTGCGGCGAGCGAACCGACATCTTCAGCTATGGCGGCGCGGAACGAACAGCCGCCAGGCTTGGAGTGCCGTTTCTTGGGCGCATCCCACTGGACCCTCAGGTCGTCATTGCCGGAGACGCCGGTCTGCCGATCCTGAAATCGCATCCTGACTCGTCACAGAGCCAGGCTTTCCGCGACGTGGCGTCGGCGATAGCGGCCCGGGTCAGCATCCTGGCGGTCGGCGCTGCGGCCAAGCGGCCAACCTGGATTCCCCTCAAGATGGCCGGCTGATCTCGTCCAGATACCTTCGTTACACACGAAGATATGACGAAGATTCGAAGGGATCGAAATTGAGATGTCATCAGGCCGGCAGGTAGTGCACCGCCACCGGCGCGCCGCGTCCTCTCAGGTCAACTAGCTCCGGCCCCTGCATATCGTCGCGCGGAGCGTTGGCCTGATTGAGCGCCTCGGCCGAGGCGACCAGCTTCGAGCCGAAGCGCTTGTTGCACTCTTCTAGTCGCGCTGTGACGTTGACCGCGTCGCCGATCAAAGTGTACTGGCGACGCTGTGGCGCGCCGATGGTGCCAACGACGACCTGGCCGGTGTGGACTGCCACCCCGATCCGAATAGGCTCTTGTTCAGGACGCGAGGTGTTGAAATTGTCGAGCGCGGCAAGCATGCCTCGACCGGCTCGGAGCGCTCGCGCCGCGTGATCGGGGCCCTCAAAGAAGGCGATGATGCCATCACCTACATACTTGTCGAGCATGCCACCCTCGGCCGCCACCGGCGCCACGACGACGGCAAAATACTCATTCAGCAGTGCCACCGCTTGGGCCGGCGTCATCTTCTCGGTCATACGGGTGTATCCCCGGATGTCAGCGATTAGTATCGTCAGCTCCTCCTCGCGGCCGGCCCGCTCGACAGTGCCGGTCCGGGCAAGCTCCTGGGTAAGTCCCTCCGGCACGTAGCGTTCGAGCACCGCTTGTTCCTGCGCCTTGAGGACATAGTAGCGAAAGATTCGGGCCGCGTTTGCCCCGATAACACCAGAGAACCAGATAATCGCCCCCACAACGAACGCCTGCGAAAGCGGACTTGAAAGGCAAGAGCCAGGAAGACATATCCAGCGATTGCCACCAGAGTCGCCACTGCCGCAGGCCGCGGGTCCAATCGCAATGCGCCTGAGAGCGCTAGAAAGACAAGTAATGGCGGCACTGTTGCTATCATATCGGCCTCGTTGAAGCTGGCGGCTCCACCTAGCTGCTTAAACACATCAGAGATCACAGGCCCCCGCATAAACAACACGCCACGAATCATTATTATCCCATCAAAAACAATCAGCGCGTAGCGAAGCCACGGCGGTGGTGACGGACGAATGAGAGCCCGCAGGACGGCCCACCAGCCAACGACCAGGATAATCACCGAAGGGGCCAACACTGGCGAACTGAAACCAATGATTAAGACCGCCGTCAGCAGTAGTAAAAGCAGACCTCGTACAATGTGGAGCGCCAGCTCAGCGGTTCGCTCCGCCTCGGCTAGCAAGGTACGAGCGCCTGGCGTAAAGGTGGCCAGAGTAACAAACGGCGACGCCGGCCCGAGCGGCGCAAGCAGCCGCTCAAGACGAGCGAGCCGGCTCTTCAGGTCCATAATACTCCTCCTCGATTCGTTGAGTCATGGCTGGACAATCTGACAATTGCGTGTATATTACTCGCTAGCTGCCAGAGCGCACCTTATGGCCGGACCTGCCGGTGTGGCAGCGATAGAGACTGCTGCGTAATTCAGTAAAAGTGGGTGGGCACTCTCAGTTATCCTGAAGTTGAGGCTGCCGTGAAAATATATTTCCGTTAGCTGAGGCGCATCCTTCAGCTGAAGGACAAGGCTTGGATACAAACTTACCTCGGTCGCCAAAAACCTCATCCCCCG
>JBCLEL010000308.1:0-2956 GCA_038913435.1 Chloroflexota bacterium | reverse complement strand
AAGAACTACACAACCAACTAAACGGACTCCTCGAACGCACTCAACAGCTACAGGTGCGTCTTTGACCTGGCCGGCAAAGAGGCCGAGCTAGCTAGGCTCGAACCGCAAGCGGCCGATCCCTCGATCTGGCAAGACCAAAAGCAAGCCCAATCGTTGGTACGTCGAATTGACAGTCTGCGCCAGGAGATCGCCCTCTGGCGCGGCATCGAAGGCCGGCTGACTGAAGGGCTAGAGTTGCTCGATCTGGTCGAGGCCGACGGCGATGAAGCATCCGGCGAACTGCTGGCCGATATTCAGAAGACTGCCAACGAGACCGCCCGCCAGCTCGAAGACCTGGAGTTCCGGCTGGCCCTGGGCGGCGAGCACGACCGGCTGCCGGCCATCGTCGCCATCCACGCCGGCGCCGGCGGCACCGAGGCCCAGGATTGGGCCGAGATGTTGCTACGCATGTATCTGCGTTGGGCCGAGCGCCGGCGATTCAAGACCGAGGTGCTCGATCTTTCACCCGGCGAGGAGGCCGGCATCAAAAGCGTCACCTTCCAGGTAGAGGGCGACTACGCCTACGGCTATCTGAAGGCTGAGCGTGGCGTCCACCGGCTGGTCCGGCTGTCGCCCTTCAACTCGGCTCACCGCCGGCATACCTCGTTCGCCCTGGTTGAGGCTATGCCGGACGTCGGCGAAGCGATCGAGGTTGAGATAAACCCCGATGACCTGCGGATTGATGTATTCCGCTCCTCCGGCGCCGGCGGGCAGAACGTGCAGAAGAACTCAACCGCCATTCGCATCACCCACCTGCCAACCGGCATCGTCGTCACCTGCCAGAACGAGCGCTCGCAGTTGCAGAACCGTGAGAACGCGCTGCGGGTGTTGAAAGGCAAGCTGGTTGAACTAGAGGAGGAGAAGCGGGAGGCCGAACAGGCCAAATTGAAAGGGGAGCATATTTCGGCCGGTTGGGGTAACCAGATACGTTCCTACGTCCTGCACCCGTATAACATGGTCAAAGACCTCCGCACCAACTACGAGACCAGCAATCCCACCGCCGTTCTTGACGGCGAGCTAGACCCATTTATCGAGGCGTACTTGAAGTCGCAGATTGGCAACGGGCCGGCTGCCCAGGGCGGCTAGACCCGGAGCTATGACGGGGCCAGGATCGAGATTGCTTCGGAACTTCATTCCCCGCAATCGTCACATGCCGCTCGGCAGCGGCGCCACAATAAAAAATTGCGCCGAGCAGGTGGCTGATGAACCGCGCTCGGGCCAACTCCTCCGCGCATCCGGCGGCACGAAACAAGCTCGTGCCCTACATTAGACGGCCTCCTAAACGTAGGGTAGGAGCTTGTCTCCTACCGTCTTTCATCGTTTCGGGTAGCCGGAAGGCTCATCTATCCCGACTGCCCAACGTTATCAACCTATTTTTTGATATATTCGTCCGGGAGGATGGGTTTACGGTCAATGGTGTAGGTGCTATATTTGCGCCACTTGCGCGAAGAATATTTTTTGAGAGGTGACTTAGTTGACTGAAAGCACAAAGATAGTCCTAGAGGAAAGCGAAATTCCCCACCAGTGGTACAACATCGCAGCCGACTTGCCCAAGCCATTACCGCCGGTCATCCATCCCGGCACTGGCAAGCCGATCGGGCCGGCCGACCTGGCGCCGCTGTTTCCGATGGCGCTGATTATGCAAGAGGTCTCGACCGAGCGCTGGATTGACATACCGGACGAGGTGCGCGACCTCTACAAGCTGTACCGGCCGACGCCGATGTTCCGCGCCCGCCGGCTGGAAAAGGCGCTCGACACGCCGGCCAAAATCTACTACAAGTACGAGGGCGTCAGCCCGGTTGGTAGCCACAAGCCCAACACTGCTATCGCCCAGGCCTATTACAACAAGCAGGAGGGCGTCAAAAGGTTGGCGACCGAGACCGGCGCCGGCCAGTGGGGTAGCGCCCTGGCCATGGCCTGCCGGATGATCGGCCTCGATTGCACGGTTTACATGGTCAAGGTGAGCTATCACCAGAAGCCGTACCGACGGTCGTTGATGGAAGTCTACGGCGCAAAAGTTTTCTCCAGTCCGACCAACCTGACAAACGCCGGCCGCAAGATACTGGCCGCCACGCCCGACACGCCGGGTAGCCTCGGCATCGCCATCAGTGAAGCGGTTGAGGACGCCGCTACCCACGACGACACCAAGTACAGCCTCGGCAGCGTGTTGAACCACGTCCTGCTTCATCAGACGGTCGTCGGCCAGGAGTGCAAGAAGCAGATGGAAAAGGCCGGCGACTATCCTGACGTGGTGATCGCTTGCTGCGGTGGCGGCAGCAACCTCGCTGGAATCTCTTACCCCTTCCTGGCCGACAAGCTGACTGGCAAGAGGCCAAAGCTGCGAGTGATCGCCGTCGAGCCGGCCGCCTGTCCGACCTTGACCAAAGGCAAGTACCTCTACGACTTCGGCGACACCGGCGAGATGACGCCGTTGATGAAGATGTACACGCTGGGGCACACGTTTGTGCCGGCCGGCATCCACGCCGGCGGCCTGCGCTACCACGGCGACTCGCCCAGCATCAGCATGCTTTACCACGAAGGCATCATCGAAGCGCAAGCCTACCATCAGAACCCGGTCTTCGAGGCGGCGGTGCAGTTTGCCCAGGTGGAAGGCTTGGTGCCGGCGCCGGAATCGGCCCACGCGGTGAAGAGCGCCGTGGACGAGGCGTTGCGCTGCAAGCGAGAGGGACGCTCGGAGACGATCCTATTCAACCTGAGCGGGCACGGCTACTTCGATCTGACCGCCTACGACGCCTACCGAGCAAATCAGCTGCAGGACTACGAGCTGCCGAGCGGCGAGATCGAAAAGGCGCTGGCCGGTCTGCCGGCTGTTGGGTGAAAGGATGAAGACCACAAAGGCACGAAGGCACAAAGGGGTTTTTGAGGACTTTATTAGACCGGCGGATAATCTTCTGAT
>JBCLEL010000307.1:0-2958 GCA_038913435.1 Chloroflexota bacterium | reverse complement strand
CCTGGGCGCTGGATTGGCTTGAGAGCAGAGAACGAAAAGACCCAGGGCGCCCACCCACTTTTGCTGAATTACGCAGCAGTCTCTTCTTTGTGTTGGCAATTGGCATAACGCGACACGAGATGTCGCGCTCAGGAGGCGTCGCCCGCCAAGCTAAGCCGGCGGCATCAGGCCGATCTGCCGCAGATAGTCCAGCGATTTCTGGACCCTTTGCAGATGTCCTTCGCGGTTTAGGTCCTCGCCCTCGCTACCTTCAATCTCCAAGCTGTAAGGGCCACGGAAGCCAACCGATTGCAGCACACTGATGATCGCGGGAAAATTGACCCGTCCTTCGCCCAGAGCGCAAAACTTCCACTCGCCTTTACCGCCGGTGGTGTCTTTGAGATGGACATGGGTGACGTGTTGAGCGATCTGCTTGATGTCCTCAGCCGGGTCTAAGGAGTCGTTGTAGTAGTAGATGTTACCGGTGTCATAGTTGACGCCAACATTTGGGTGATCCACTGCTTCGAGGAATTTCAAGGCAACCGCCCCGTTGCGAGTCGGACCTTCGTGAATCTCCAACGCGATACGCACTCCGCGATCTGCGGCGTAGTCGGCGAGGTGGCGCATAGCATTTATCAGCTTGCGCATATCTGCCTGGTCAACCTCGGGCCGGCTGGTGGCGTCGCTAATGATATATCCCGCGCCTAACTGCTGGGCGAAATCTATGCGCCGGCGCAGGGCTTCCACCTCACCTGGGCGTAGCAGATCGCAAAAAGCGGCAACGGTCACCGGGGTAAGTCCCTTGCCGGCAAGACGTTCCCTCAACGCTTGTACGTCGCTCTGATCCATCATTTCTGGCGCAAAGGTCGTCAGGCCAAATGGGATAGCCAGGCCCGGAGCAACGGCTGGGACTTCGACATACCTGATGCCAGTTCGCTGGAGATAGTTGTAGGCGGTGAATGGGTCATAGCCAAAGAAGCAGAAAGGACTAGCGGCGATAATGTTGGCGCTCGGATCGAGCATTGAGATTTTCCCTTATACCAATTGCATTAACATAGACCGTAATTCGTGGGGCGGGTCGTTCGCCGGACTAAAGTCCGGGCGCTTGCTAACCGCCTGAAGGCCGGCTTTTAAGCCCATAACAAGCGCCTGGCTTTTAAGCCGGCGATTGCCGCCCACAAAAGATCAACCTCTCGACAATTTCTATGAGCCGGATTATGGTCTTATCAAAGTGAATTGGTATTAGTCTAGGCTATAGCAGTGAACGTAATTATAGAGCCTTTATTTCAATTGCCTTGTCGTGGACCCCACCTACAATGTGGTAAATGGACGTTGAGCCTGGGAGCGCGGCCATCCTGGCCGCCTTGGGCGGGCGAGACGCCCGCGCTCCCAGCGTATCAAACCGAACACCACAAAACAAACCTTTGTATCGGCGATTGGTATTAGCCTTTAGCGGTAGCGAGCGAACCGGCTATGCCCCATAGCTCAATGTTTCTGACCATCGCTGTAGATCAATGTGGTTGGCCGGCTGATAACAGGTCTCGCTTCTAGCCACGATACAATCGCTCGAAAACCGAGCGGCCCTCGGCAAACAGTTGGAGCATCCTATCGCGCTGGCCAACGTTGTCGAATCGCGCTTTGGTGGACAGCCACTTACGCGCTTCCTCGATCTGCTCGATGAAGAACTCGCTTGACGCACGCACCTGCGCCTGGCCCGGCAACTGGCGCAGATAGACCGGGCTGGTATGCGCCCACAATGTGTGCCCGTAGCTATTCCGCTGTCGTCCCCAGCACCTCGCCGCGATCCAGCCGGCCTCGGCCACGTCCACATTCGCCGTCAATGTACCGGTCGTCTTGCGCTCGGAGTTTTCCGCCACCGCGACAACCTCGCCATCGCGGACTATCTCAACCCGGTCAATCGGCTGGACTGATTCCCATTGCACGACAGCCGGCGCCGACGACATCGTTCCCCCTAGCTGCAAGACTTCGTTGCTCGGAAGGTGGCCAGCAACCTTCAAGCGCAGGACCGGCCCGTCGGTGACGAAGGTGCGACCGTCGCGCAGACCTTGAAGCCAGTTATCGTAGGAGAAGGCTGAGCCAACCTCGACGTAAACGCGATTGCTGGAGCTGACAAACCAGTCGGAGCCGGTCGAGGCCGGCAGGCGTATACCGCAGTTCAGCAACCTGTACCACAGGTCGTACTCCGGGTCCATCCACCAGGGGTCGAAGAGATTCAGGCCGTCTAGCTTGCCCAGCGCGGCCGCTACCGGCGCCTCCATCCCTCTGGCATTGTGACACCAGAGCGCCACTCCACCTTGCGCTCTCGCGTCGTCGCAGGCGTCAACCAGCGGTGGATAGTCCGGGTTGGAGTCGTCCACCAGGATGCCCCTACTGATCGGCTCGACGACGCGCTTGATGTTGATGAGCATGATATGGCCGAGACCGATCTGCCAGGCGTCGTCACCTGGGTTGTGCCGGCTCTCTTCACCGATGTCAATGACGTGGCTTTGGCTGGACTCCGAGTGCCGGCCGATTGGAAAAGCATTTGACGCGTAAGCCAGGTCCCTACGTGTAAGCTGGCTCACAATGAAGACTGGCAGGTCTTCGACTCGCGGGTCGAGCCGGAGGCGGTCGAGGGCGCGGGTCTCCTTTTCATTGTAATGGACGTGGGTGTTGCCGGCGTACCAGCCGGCGTCCGGCAACCGGATCCAGCGTTCCAGCGGTAGATCAACCTCGACAGCGCCTCGCGCCGGCATCTCAATGGTCAGGTGCAACGGGCGATACTCGATACCCCGTTCGACCACCACGTCGGCCTGGCCACGGTCGGCCTGCACCTCGAAAGAGCCGTCGCAGTAAAAATACGGCTCGCCGGGACCGACTTTGAGCATGGCATCAGTCGGTGAGCGGAAGTTGCCAGTAGAGTCCACGACCTGCACCCGCGCTTCAAGCGAGCGCCCGGTCTGGCGGTCAGATACGTGG
>JBCLEL010000306.1:0-3007 GCA_038913435.1 Chloroflexota bacterium | reverse complement strand
ATAGTCTCGCACCGTCTCGCCATCGCCCCATATCGTCAACGGCTTGCCTTCAAGCAATAGACGCAGGAATATCGGGATCACCCCTTGCTGCCGGGCCGGCTGCTGGCCGGGGCCATAGGCGTTCGCGCAGCGCAATATCACGTAGTCTATCCCGTGCAGGTGATGAAACAGTTGCAGGTACTTTTCAACCATCAGCTTGTGGATGCCGTAGGACGAAATCGGGTCGGTAGGATGCTCTTCGTCAATGGGCAGGTAGCGCGGTATCCCATACACCGTTCCACCCGAAGACGTGAAGACGATCTTTTTTACTCCGGCCTCAACGCAAAGACTGAACAACGCGATGCTTGGCAACACGTTAAGGGCGACATCATCCGCCGGCCTGTCGTTTGAGGTTTTCGGCACGTCCCTATACCAATTTGCTTCAAATGCGTAGTAAGTCCTAGTCGAGTTAAGTAGTTCTGCGTGCGCGAATCATGAGATGTCGAGAAAATAGTCTGGGGTATACCCTGGCCAGATGATCGAGAGGAGTCTTAATCTTCGAGAGTCTTTTATACCCGCCAGTAAATTTGGCAAGAAATGGGCTTACTATGGGTAAGGCCGCCAACATAGGATGGTCAAGGCCTACAACACTTTCGGTCGCCAAGTTATATGTTCGTAACAGCTTTTTAGCAGAACGCTCGGTAAAGAACCGAATGTGCGGATCCTCCCATGGCCTTCCGACAGAAGTAGGAGAGCCGCCTGCCTCAAACCTACCAGCGAGTAACCTCAAGCGGTCCAAGAAGAAAGCCGCGTTAGGAATCCCAATTATTAATACGCCTCCGGGTGTTAACACCCTGGCGGCTTCTGCTACCACTATCGCCGGTGCGAACAGATGTTCGAGTACCTCAATGCAAATGACCACATCAAAGCTCTGATCCTCGAAGGGTAACTGAGTGCTTAGGTCATGAAATATCGAATCGAGGCCAAGCTTTCTAAAATCCGAGAGGGCGGTCATAGAGATGTCGATACCGGTGTAATGTCGGGCAGTGGTATGTAGGCTCTGCGCATAAGTTTTACCATCACCACACCCGAGGTCAAGAATACGGCTTGATGCAGGCACCCAGGCTTTTAGAACACCAACGGTGTCTGGATACAGAACGTTGGGCGGTCGCCAACCGTGCTTACCAGACCAATATTCTTCATAGTATTTGGATATTAGATTCATTCAAGTATCCAGAGATTCACGTGGCACGAGGATTCTGCCTTTTCGAAATGATTTTATCGGTTCTGGTGAATGCCCGTCGGCCGCTACCGGTTTTTGATCGGACTTGCTGGTATACCTCGGCGGTTTTGGCAGCAGCGGCATCCCAGGATAGACTCTGGGCAGCCTTTGCCGCCGCCGCTCCTATCATATCGCGCAGGCCGGCGCTATCGCATAGCAGGTTGAGCTTGGCTGCCACATCGGCACCATCCCGTTCCACGAAAAGCGCGCTGACGCCATCGCTAAGAAAGTCAGTCCCATCCACCCGAGTGACAACGATTGGCAAACCACCGGCGGCAGCTTCCAACACTGCAAGCGAGTGCGCCTCGTAGAGGGTCGGAAATACGAATATATCGCTGACGGCGAAGAGCTTGTTCATCTGGTCGTGTGGATGATGGCCGATGAATCGCACTTTTTCTATGACGCCAAGTCGCTCAGCCAGTCGCCGATACTCTGGTAGGTCTCCGCAGCCCAACACCAGTAGCTTATGGTCAGGATTCGTGACGTATGGCAGGGCTTCAATGCACTGACGCAGGCCCTTCCGATACCAGTCGGTGCCAGCAAAGATAGAGATAATGTCGTGCTCGGACAATTGAAGGCTTTTGCGCACCTCCTGTCGATACAGAGCGCGATTGTCCGGCCGAAATAGAGCGGTGTCTACCCCGTTTGGAATCACCACGATCGTATCGGCGGACCGACCGTAATGGGTTGTTACATGCTCTTTCAGGCCATTCGAAACACATATCACGGTATGCAGCGCCGGACGCGCTATCATCGCCCCTTCAAGCGCCGCCTCGATCCACAGCCGGCCGTAACGAAGATAGCGCCTGACCCTCTCCCGGACCGAAGTCGGCGGCCTCTGCGCCCGTTCCAGCCGCAGTCGTTCGAGGTGGCAGAAGTGGCAAGTCATCACCGTCGCCAGAAACGAGTCGCCGCCGGTCGAGTGGATGACATCGAACCTTTCTCCCAAGACCAGCCGGCGAGCCAACATCATCACGGTCGAGCTAATAAGAAAGTTCAGGTAGCCAAAGATGTTGTACTCGGTGAATACAGGGACTCGGTGAAACCGGACATTCGGATGGCTCAAGCCTTCCAGACGCCGGGCAAAGACGTGGAACTCGTAGCTATCCGCCAGCCTTGAAACCACGTCAATAAGCGCCGAGTAGGTGGCAAATCTCCTCGTCACCTCCGGCGCCACTATGGCGACTCGTGGCAATGGCTGGCTAGATGTGTTCAAGCTGGTCTCCAGCGGCCAAATATATCGGCTATTTCCCTTATTTGTAGCACATCTACGGCTTGGCAGTAGTATAGCGCCCGCCGGAGATGTTTGCCGGCAATGCTTCCGTATAGATCTACGATCCCACAGAGTTACGGGTTTGTTCCAACAATCACATTAATCGTTTCTCTGCGTCTCTGCGGTTTTACCGTGGCGATGGTTTTCACAATTATAAACCTCATGCTTGTGGATGCTCGACTGTTCGGAGACTAAGCGCGAACTAGGCGGCGTCGTTTACGTTCAAGCTGGGCGTGCGCGTAGGCCAGACAAGCCTTGACATCTTCGAGAGTAAGGTGAGGAAACGCCTGGAATAGATCGTCTAAGTCCGGGTTATCAGCCAGGTGTTGGATCACCCGCTCTACTGGAATTCGTGTTCCCTTGACCACTGGCTTGCCTACCATAATCTTTGAATCCTGGATGATCCGGTCGTGATAGTCAGATTGTTCGCTGGTCACCATACTCGCCTCCTCACTCTAGTTTACATCTCGCAA
>JBCLEL010000305.1:0-3056 GCA_038913435.1 Chloroflexota bacterium | reverse complement strand
TTGACGCCACACAAGGCGGACACAAATTTCAGCTAAATCCAAAATCGCAAATCTAAAATCCAAAATTAGGTAAGCTAGGCGCTTATAGCGGATGCAGCCAAATCAGCTTAGGAGCTATCAAGTGAACATTTTAGACCAATTCAGGTTGGATGGACGAGTGGCGCTGGTGACCGGCGCCGGCAGCGGTCTCGGCGAGGCGTTTTCGCAGGCGATGGCTGAGGCCGGCGCTGATGTCGCCTGTGTGGACATCCGGTTAGAAGCGGCTGAACGCACGGCCGCCCAGGTGCGAGAGTTAGGAAGGCGGGCGGTCGCGATTAGGGCCGATGTGAGCAAGGATTCAGACGCGGTTGCAATGGTGCAGAGCGCCGTCGAGGCGCTAGGGACTGTTGACATCGCCTTCGCTAACGCCGGCATCAGCGGCGAGTCTGTCCCGCTGATCGAATCAACGCTGGAACAGTGGCAGCAGGTGATTGACGTAAATCTGACCGGCGTCTATCTGACCGCTCGTGAGGTGGCGAAGGTTATGGTCCCAAAGCGGCGCGGCAAGATCATCACTACGGCATCCATCTATGGGTTTGTCACCCACCTGATACCCGGGCGCGGCCGGCACTACGCCGCCGCGAAGGCCGGCGTCGTCAATCTGACGCGCAGCCTGGGCGTCGAGTTAGCCCAATACAACATCCAGGTGAACGGCATCGCGCCAACTTTCACCCGCACTAACATCGCCGGCGGGATGTTGAAGGAGGAGTCGGGCCCCATTATTGATCGGATAAAAGAATGGACACCGATACATCGGCTGGCCGAGCCACCTGAGTTCAAAGGAATAGCGGTGTTCCTAGCCTCGCCGGCCTCGGACCTAATGACCTGTTTTACCGTCGCGGTGGACGGCGGGTTTCTCGCCTGGTAGCTCGGCTCTATGAAGCGCCGGCCCTCGGTAGCTATTTTTTGCTTTCAGCCAGGTCTGGTATAAAGCAGTCTTGGCCGGGGGATAGCTCGTCTCCATCAATGCGCCACTTGTTGGCCTCAAAGATGACAGTCCACTTATCTTCCGAGCCGTAATTCTGCTTCGCCAGCGAGCGCAGCGTATCGCGCGGACCTACCTTGATAGTCTTACCACTTTTTGGCGCTGCTGGCTTCCTCCTAAGACCTATCGCTTCCAGGATACCCATTGAGTGCCTCCTTCTGCTAATGGTGAATTTTCGGTTTCCTTATTACTCTCCACCACTTGGAACACGGCTGGCGTGAGAACGGTACGCGCCTAACGACCGACGAATACTCTCAATCCCACTCGCCATAAGCTTTGCCCTCATTATAGTATATAGTGGCCTATTTGTTAAATCATACCGGAAAAACCTGCCGGTCCAGCCATGCACCCCAGGCGCGAGACCAACTCGTGCCCGACATCATTCGACCAAACGACTTGTAGGTGTGATCGTGTCTCCGGCCATCAGCCAGGTGGCCGAGATTGCTTCGCTTTGCTCTCAACGACAGAAATACGGTGTCATTGCGATTAGGATATGGCCCTTACGTCTCATCTGTGACAATGAAAAACGGCAGGAGACAAGCTCCTACCCTACGTTATGGTCTTAATTCGCCAAAACATCTCGTAGGGCGGGAGCTTGTCTCCCGCCGCCAGCAAGGTGGCCGAGATTGCTTCGCTGCGCTCGCAATGACGGATCGGGCGGTGTCATGGCGAGTAGGATATGGACCTTACGTCTCATCCGTGACAATGAGAAACGGTAGGAGACAAGTTCCTACCCTACGTAATGGTCTTTATTCGCCAAAACATCTCGTAGGCCGGGAGCTTGTCTCCCGCCGGCAATGTTCCCCTAGCAACGACGACGGTTCCGTCGAGCCGCGCTCCGGGAGAATATTCTAGCTGACGAACCGGCCCTCCCGCATCAACGGCCGGCCGTCAACGGCGATGTCGCAGACCGTTGGGATGGTGTCAACGTGGACGTTCGCCCGCCAGGTGGCGCCGGTCTCGTTCGGGTATGGATTGCCGAAGGCGACGTGGACGCCGGGGATCTTCTCATCCTGGAGCAGGTTGCCAACCAGCCGGGTCAAGGCGATGTTCGTCCCGACGGCAAACTCGCCCACTCGCCGGCCGTTCTCCGAGCTATCCAGGTAATCGGCCAACTCTTTGGCAACCGCCGAGTCCTCCGACGAGATTTCGACCGCAACCGAGTCCTCGATGCGAATTGACACCGGCTTTGCCAGCACGCCGTACTTTTCCGAGAAGTAGTCGCCTAGCTCGTCAACCACCAGCAGCCCGTTGACCTGGGCCGGCGAGGTGAACACCTCGCCCTCCGGCAGGTTGCCCCAGGTGGCCTGCTGGTGGTACAAACCGGGGCATGGCACCCACCTCAAGTCCGGGCTGAACTCGGCCACTAAATCAGATCCTTTGGCCGAGCGGACGTGGATTTGCCTGGCCGGCCGGACGATGTCAGCGACCTGCAAGGTGACTTTGCTGACCTCGTTGTAGTCGGCCAGCATGCCATCGGTCATCAGCTTCAGGCTGATACCGGGCATGTGGCCGTGGCGCACTTTCAAAGTGTGCACCAGCCAGGGCAGCAGTTGGATGCGGAAGGTGATCTCACCGCGCTTGGCGGCGGCAGCATAGAGGCTGCACGTCGGACCTATCTTTTCGATTGCGGCCCGCATCTCATCAGGGAAACTCGTGATCGGCCGCCGGCCGAAGCTTTCAAGCACGAGCGTATCAACGGACGCGCCGGCCGTGCCAGCCGCTTCCGCCAACGCCCGACCAATCTCTTGCGTCTCTTCATCGGTGATTACGCAGACCCGGTCGGCCGGATTCACCGCCAGGCAGGTCTCGACCGCGTTCCGTGCGCCTTCTTTTAATAGATCGTCCTGCTGCTTATCCATCGTTCTCTCCCTCATGCCAATCCGCAGAGGCGCAGAGAAACCACAAGTTTTGCTCTGCGTCTCAGCGTCTCTGCGGTTTATTGTCTATGAGACTGCTGCGTAATTCAGCAAAAGTGTGTGGGCGTCCAGGGTCTTTTCGTTCTCTGCTCTCAAGCCAGCCCAGCGCCCCA
>JBCLEL010000304.1:0-3070 GCA_038913435.1 Chloroflexota bacterium | reverse complement strand
CTGATGTTGGCGAGGGCTACCCCCGCGACGGCTCGGCCATCTCCGCCCGCTTCTTTCTGGCTAGCTCGGCCATGTGTCCGTCGTTTGCCAATATCTGTTCCAGATGACGCATACGCTCTGGGCCGGCGGTGCGAACCATTTTCTCACCGTGAAGCCGCTCGATCCAGAAGCGGGATTCGCCACCGATCATGTCGCGTAGCTCCTGCAAGTCCTCCTCGCGGTATCGTTGGGTGAGATTTATGGTAAACATTCGCCGGCGGGCGTCGCCACCGAACGAGGCGTGCTTGAGATTGTGGTGGAATAGGAGCAGGTCGCCTGGCTGCGTCTCTAAGGCCACCGCCGGCAGGTCGCGGCCGTGGACGCCCCATAGCTCCTCGCTCTGGCGGATCTGCGCCTGCACTGCATCCGCGTACTTGTCGCCCGGGCGATGGCTGCCGGGTATGACCCGCAGACAGCCGGTGTCACGGGTCAATGGGTCAAGGTAGAGCGCCATCTTTATGCTAGCGTAGCCACGACTGCGCCAGCCGTCGGAGTGCCAGCGGGTGTCTCCGACATAGTAGTTGCCGTCGCTGGTGAAGTAGTTGAAATCGTCGCCTAAAAGCGAACTGGCGATGCCGACGATGCGCTCGTCGTCAAGGAGTGTGCAAAGTTTCTCATTTCGGTCAATAAATTGGATGAGGGCCGACCTTCGCTGATAGTCGTGAGGCTTGCCATCGTGACCACCGCCGTGTTCAGCCCAGACCTGTTCAAACCCTGCGCTGATCCAGTCAACTTCCTGGGCGAGCAGCCCTGGGAAGTTCAGAAATCCGAAGGTCTCAAAAAGGCCGATCTGTTGCTCATTGAGTTTCACTGCCTCTCCTCCAAAAAAAGAATTCGCGCCTAGCCGGTGGGAGTCATCACGGCGCTTAATGCCGCGACGGCTCCGGCATTTCCTGCCGCGCTTTACGGGCTAGCTCGGCCAGGTGTCCATCGTTGGCCAATCGCTGCTCCAGATGGCGCATTCGGGCCGGGCCGGCGGTGCGAATCATCTTTTCGCCGTAAGCGCGGTCAGCCCAGTAAATCGCTAATCTGCCAATCTCCTCGCGCAACGCTGGGAGGTCTTCCTCCTGGTATCGCTGTTGCAGGTTGAAAGTAAACATCCGGCGCCAGCCGCTACCGCCGAATGAGGCGTGCTTCGTGCTGTGATTGAACAGCAGCAGGTCGCCTGGCCGGGTCTCTAAAGCCACCGCCGGCACGTCGCGGCCGTGTATCCCCCATAGCTCCTCGCTTTGCCGGATCTGCGCTTCCAGCGCGTCGCCGAACCTGTCACCCACCTGGTGGCTGCCGGGGATCACTCGCAGACAGCCGGTCTCGCGGGTCAGCGGGTCCAGGTAGAAGGCCATCTTCAAGGACAGATATTTTCTGTTGCGATAGCCATCGGAGTGCCAGCGAGTATCGCCGGCGTAGTAGTTGCCGTCACTGGCGGTGTAGTTGAAATCGTCGCCTAACAGAGAGCTGGCGACGCCCTCGATACGCGGATCATCGAGCAGGGCGGACAGGCGCTCGCTCTGGTCAATGAAGGGAACGATGGTTGATCTTTGCTTGCCATCGTGCGGCTTACCGTTGTGGCCGCCGCCGCGCTCAACCCAGACCTGCTCAAAAGCGCCGATGATAGTGTCCACCTCCGTAGCGAACAGGCCGGGAAACGCCAAAAATCCGAACGTCTCAAAAAATTTTAGTTGCTGCTCATTGAGTCGCATAGTCTCTCGCTCCTCCCCCATAGATTGTGCTGGTATAGCTTTGGCGGACGGTGTCGCACATGAGATGGACAGAATGATAGCACAACAAAAGTGGATGAGGAATATCGCCAGGATTGAAAATCCGATCATCGCTAGTGCAGGTTCAAGGTAGTCTTTTGAGAAAGGCTTTGTATGTGCGTCATTGTCGGCAAGGTCCCGTAGCGCGGGGGCTTGTCCCCCGCTCGCTTCCTACTTCGGCTGGGGACAAGCCCCAGCCCTACAGTTTGGCTGCCCACCGGAGGATCGTTCCACCATTCCCAAAATGGTCGCCTGATCCTGCACTAGGTCGCCTCGACTAATAGCCGAATCTGATCGCCGGCGGCGCCGGCCCAGTAACCCTCAAGTCCACCGTTGGTTGATAGTATGAGGTTCACCTGGCCTGTCCGCCCAGGCGGACTATTCGGTCTAAGTTGCCGTCTAACCAGTCTTAGGCGAGCCGCCTGCTCCAACAACGATTCGCAGACGACAAAGCCGGCCAGACCCCGCGAAACGAACTCGTCTAATAAGGTAGGTTCTATCTGCCTGGCAGGCATCGGGACAAACATCAGGTCGCCGGCCGAAGCGGACAACCGGTTGAGCGTCCGACAGGCGGTGTAAAGTTCCTCGCCAGCGCCAAGCACGCCGACGCAATTGGTGTTAGCCGTTCGTTGATGGAAGCGGTATTGGTCACGCAGGTCACGCAGCGACAGTTGGCCCGGCGCGACTGGTCGGTCGGAATCAAGCGTCGCGTAGGTCAGCAGCGCCGGCGGGAACTTGGCTGCCAGCAGCCGGCTGACTATTCCCAGTTCGCCCATCGCGATGCCGATGCAGTCAATCGAGGCTTGAGCAAAAAGGTCCAGGACCGGCAGGTTGTCGGCCAGTGCGTTCGCCATACCGACCACCTTGGCAACGTCGGCGCCGGCGCTCGTCATCTGCCGATAGGTCGCCATTGTGTCGGCCGGCATCTGCTGGAAGTTGTGCTTGGAGAAGATCAACCGCGTCCGGCTCTTTTCCTTGATCGCTCCGGCGGCGTCAAACTCGATGTCAATATACTCAGCGCCCAGCGCAATGGCCTGTTGCAGTGTCGCCACCCGCTCTTGCTCTGATCCTTGCCATCTTCCTCCTTCGCGCTGAGCGCGATTAGTGATGACGACCGGGCAGGGGCGATTGGACAGCAGTCTAGGTAGGTCGAATTCGTCCATCAGATCAAGCCGGAGTTCAAACAAGTCAGCTTCATGGCTAACCTGGTTCATCTGAGCCAACGCCTCATCGGTGCTAGCGGCAGCGACCACGACACCGATCAACGTCCTGGC
>JBCLEL010000303.1:0-3072 GCA_038913435.1 Chloroflexota bacterium | reverse complement strand
CACCAAACGCCGCATCGACACCGCCCGCGACATCCTCGTGGGCAAGGTGCCCGACCCCAAATCCCAGGTCGAGCAGATCACCATTGCTCTCATCTACAAGTTCATGGACGACATGGACGCCGAAAGCGAGGAGTTCGGCGGCCAGCGCAAGTTCTTCGCCGGGGAGTTCGCCCGCTACGGCTGGGCCAAGCTCATGCGTTCCGGCCTGGGCGGCCACGAGACGCTGAACCTCTACGCCGAGGCCCTCGCCAAGATGCCGGAGAATCCCGGCATCCCGCTCCTCTTCCGCGACATCTTCAAGAACGCCTATCTGCCGTACCGCGACCCTGAAACCCTGCGCGCCTTCCTCAAGATCATTGATGAGTTCGAATACGACCACTCCGAACGTTTGGGCGACGCCTTCGAGTATCTGCTCTCCGTTCTCGGTTCCCAGGGCGACGCCGGCCAGTTCCGCACCCCGCGCCACATCATTGATTTCATCGTCGAGGTTATTGACCCGAAGAAAAACGAGACCGTGCTCGACCCGGCCTGCGGCACCGCCGGGTTCCTGATCTCGTCCTACAAGCACATCCTCAAAGCCAACGCCGACGCGAAGGGCCATAGCACGCTCACGCCCGACGACAAGGGTCGCTTGGCGCAGAACTTCAAAGGCTACGACATCTCGCCCGACATGGTCCGCCTGTCGCTGGTGAACATGTATCTACATGGCTTCAACGCCCCTCACATCTTCGAGTACGACACGCTGACCTCGCAGGACAGGTGGAACGAGTACGCCGATGTGATCCTGGCCAATCCGCCCTTCATGTCGCCGAAGGGCGGCATCAAGCCGCATAACCGCTTCTCGGTGCAGTCCAAGCGCAGCGAAGTGCTGTTCGTGGACTACATGGCCGAGCACCTGATGCCCTCCGGTCGGGCCGGCATCATCGTGCCGGAGGGCATCATCTTCCAGAGCCAGAACGCCTACGCGCAACTGCGCAAGATGCTGGTGGAAACCTCCCTCGTCGCCGTGGTCTCGCTGCCGGCCGGTGTCTTCAATCCCTACTCCGGCGTCAAGACCTGCATCATCATCCTCGATAAGTCGCTGGCGAAGCAGAGCGACAGCATCGCCTTCTTCAAGATCGAGAACGACGGCTTCGGCCTCGGCGCACAACGCCGCGCGATGGAGAAGAACGACCTGCCACGGGTCACCGCCGAAATCGCCGAATACCTCCGCCGTCTGCGCGCCCGCGAATCCGTTGAGGACTTCCAGCCCACGCTCGGTCTCGTCGTCGCCAAGGAGAAGATCGCGGCGAATGGGGACTACAACTTGAGTGGGGAAAGGTATCGGGAGGCTGGTGAACGGCAAACGACTTTCTCAAAGGTTCGGCTCGGTGATTTGCTTAAACTCGAATTTGGCACCCGCATCACAAAAAGGGACGACGAGGGAACTCTCTTCCCCGTCTATGGCGGCGGAGGGGAAAGCTTTCGCACCGATTCTTTCACCCGTGAAAACGATGTCGTTATTTCTCGTTTCGCGATGTCCGCCGAATGTGTCCGAAAGGTTGCGGGCAAGTTCTATCTCCTCGACTCTGGTTTTACCTTCTCGATCTCCGACGGCTTCGTGGGGCGGGCAACCAAATCGTTCGTCGTCCAAGCTTTACTCAATAGCCAAGACCGAATCTATGGATGCGCTCGCGGCCATGCGCAAAAAAACATCGACGTAGATGCATTCAAAGACCTCCAAATCCCCCTGCCGCCGCTAGAGGTGCAAAAGGAGATCGTGGAGGAGATTGACGGCTACCAGAAAGTCATCAACGGCGCCCGCGCCGTCCTCGACCACTACCGCCCCCACATCCCCATCCACCCCGACTGGCCGGTGGTGGAGTTGGGGGAGATTTGCGAGATCAATCCAGAGACGATCAATCCAGTGTCAGCGTACCCGAACAAGACCGTTTTCTACGTCGACATCTCCTCCGTCGAGAACGAAACAGGACGATTTCTAGGGTACAACGAAGTTCCCTCATCGGAGGCTCCCAGTCGGGCCCGGCGTGGTATACGCAGCGGTGATGTACTTCTGTCAACGGTACGACCCAACTTGAAGGCATTCACGCTTCTAAGGGATGTCTGTGATCGGGCAATTGCTTCGACAGGATTCGCCATACTCCGGGCACGACATGGAGTGGCTGAACCGGCGTTTGTTCTTGCGTCGGTCTCGTCAGATCATGCCGTTGGTCAGATGGTAGGAATGATGGGCAAGGGGGCATACCCGAGCATCAATCAGTCCGATGTGTCAGCTATAAGAATCCCCGTCCCACCCCTCGCCACCCAGCAAGCCATCGTCGCCGAGATCGAAGCCGAGCAGACCCTCGTCGCTGCCAACCGCGAACTGATCGAACGCTTCGAGAGGAAAGTCCAGGCCACCCTTGCCCGCGTCTGGGGCTTCACATCACCTCTGATCCTGTAGTAATTTGAAACATGAGGCCACGTATCATTCTTCGGTCCTTCACCTGTGAAGGATGATGCAATTCGTTCATTTGAAGCTCAGCACGCTAATGCCTATAATGAATCGTTACCGTTGCCGGATGGTGTAGTGGTAACACGTCTGACTCTGGATCAGAAGACCCTAGGTTCGAATCCTAGTCCGGCAGCCAATGACGTCAGAGAGGGCCCGTTTATTCGCCAGGGAGTTAATGGGCTGTCTTGCCGGCGTCAAGCCTGCGGCTCTCACACTCCGGGCAAGGGCAGATTGTCCGCAGATACTCCCAAGTGTAGATGCCGGTGTCGTGCCCGTCCGACCAGCGCAGGTACATCGCATAATCGCCAACCGGCCCCATGTCAACCAGGCCAGTCTGCTCTGGACGCAGTTCCTTAATCAAGTCAAGCGTGCCTGGCTGGCCGCCCTCGCCTCGGCAAGCGGCGCACGGACAAGCCCAGCGCAGCATCTCCCAACCATAGCTGCTCCGGTGCCCGTCCATCCAGACAATATCAGCTGTGCGGTTTTCCGCCGAGCCGGAGATCACGTCCGGCCGGCGCTCCGCGAGGTCTAGCTTGAAGACTGGTTCGTTAGGAAACATCTTACTGTTGAGGTAATAT
>JBCLEL010000302.1:0-3081 GCA_038913435.1 Chloroflexota bacterium | reverse complement strand
GGACTGGCCTCGATTCGGTCCACTTGACCGGCATCCGCATAACTTCCCCATCCGACCAACGGCGACTGAAAGGTGGTGCGCCTGCTGAGATCAATGTCGGCAATGTATTCAACTTGACCGGCTACCGGATCAATTATGACCGCACGGCAAGACGAATCACAGTTGATTTGGAAGTCGGCACCTTAGAAGCGCCGATACATAACTACGTCTTCTTCGTGCATCTTATCCGAGATGGTAGGATTGTCTCCCAAGCGGACAGCGAACCGTTTTATGACTTGTTCCCAACGAGCGCCTGGTGGAAAGGCGAAAGATATGTCTTTGATCTGAAAGTGCAGTTGCCAACCAACACGCCAGCCGGCGAATACGAGTTGGTGGGCGGCGTTTACAATCTGCCAGAGATGCAACGGCTGCCGGTCGGCAACGGCGATACATTTCCGCTTGGGAAAATCAGGATAGATTAGCCGGCTGGTTGCCAAAAAGGCTGACGTAAAGTGACCTTTATCGCGCTTGGGACGGCCAGTCGAGGCGTTCAGTTGAACGCCCCTACCGCAACTGATATTTGCCTGCCCCGTTAGACGAGTTATGAGTAAGACGACGATAGCTCTGGCGCTGCTGATTTTGCTATGGCTGGCTGCTACGCTCGTCGCCTGGCAGGTGTACCGTCGAGGCCGGCTCAAGCTAGCTCTATATCTCGACCTGTTGGCGGTGGGCGGGCTGGTTGCCTTGACCGCCGGCTTCTTCTGGCAAGTATTGCTGCAGGACTACCATATCCCCATCGGCGGCGGCGACATGGCTTCGTTCATCTACCCACGTTACAGCTTTGCGGCCCAGCATATCGCGGCCGGCTCGCTGCCGTTGTGGTTGCCCCACCTCTACGCCGGCCAACCTTACCAGGCCGATATTCAAAGCGGGTTGCTCTATCCGCTGAACCTGCTGGTCTTCTTGTTGATTCGACCGTTCACCTATCGGGCGTTGGAATACTTGGCGATTCTGCACTATCTAATCGCCGGCTTGTCCATGTACCTGCTGGGCCGGCGGCTAAGCGCGCCGCCCTTGGCGGCGCTGGCCGGCGCGGTCATCTGGGAATTCAGCGGGTTTCTGGTTGCCCACCTCGGCCACTACAACATGCTCGCGGTAGCGGTCTGGCTGCCGCTAATCATGTGGGCATTGACGCCGGCTCTGCGCGATCACAATCTGGTTTGGACGCTGGTGGCGGCTTCGGTTCTGGCGGTATCCACCCTGGCTGGCCACACCCAGCTCACGCTATTGACTCTCACCGCCTGCCTCATCTACGCCATTATCGAGGCCACCGCCGGCAATCTGTCGCACGCCTTGAAGGTCGCAGCCCTGTTCGCGCTGTTCCTGATCACGACCGGGCTGCTTGCTCTGGTTCAGTTGTGGCCGAGTTGGGAGTTGACCAATCTATCATTGCGTTCCGAAATCACCTACCAGGACGCTAACGAGTTCAAGCTCATTCCCCATCGGCTGATAACTTTTGTAATACCCCATTTTTATGGACGCGATCCAACAAGCTATTGGGGGCCTCCCAGCCTGACAGAGAACTTCGGCTATGTGGGAATCGCCGGCCTGGCGCTGGCATTGACCGGCCTGATCCTATGGCGGCGTCAAACCATGGTCCGCTTTGCGCTGGTTCTATCAGTAATAGGTGTTGCCCTCAGCCTGGGCGACTGGACGCCGTTCCACGGCTGGCTTTACGAGCTAGCGCCCGGCTACGACAAAGTGAGGGCGCCGGGCCGGTTTCTCTTCTTCGTTGACTTTGGGCTGGCTATATTGGCGACCTACGGCGCTCGGACGATCAGCCGGCCCTTCGGCTGGCGGCAACGACCGGCCTTGAACCTCGCGGTGGCGCTGATAGCCCTTGGCGCAATCGGTCTATCCTTCGTCGCGCTGCCGTTCGCCTACGTCCGGCTGATCGCCGGCCGGACCTCTCATCAGGAATTGGTCGATCAGCTAGGCGTGGCGGCCAGCAGCGCCGTGCTCGCCGGCCTGTTCGCTCTAGCGGCGCTGACCATCTTCCTGGCCTACCGAGCGCGTCTGATAAAACCCAGCGCAGCTACTAGCTTGGCGATTAGTCTGCTGGTGATTGACCTGTTTATCGCCGGGGCCAGCTTCAACACCTCGCCGAACGATCCGACTGCTGGATTTCAGCACCAAGCAGTAGTCAACTTCCTGAAAAGTCAACCAGGAATCTTTCGCATAGACACCGTCACCGGCGTCGAAGATGTCTGGCAACCGGATGGGCCGGCCATACAGGGGCTTGATAGCGTTTGGGGGTTGTTCAATCCGTTCGTGCTCGAAGACTACTACTGGTACTGGAAGATCCACACGCCGGGTAGGTCTTCCGATCTTTACGATATGTTGAACGCTAGGTATGTGCTTGCCCACCCGGACGTGACGCTTGACGCGGCGAAGTTTGTCCGCGTCTTCGACCAGGACAAGGACATCCACGTCTTTGAGAACAAGCGATGGATGCCGCGAGCCTGGCTGGTCGCTGAGGCGGTAGTCGTCAGCTCGCACGGCGCTGCGCTGGCGGCGATCAAGGAGGCCGGCTTCGATCCGCGCCATCAGGTCGTGTTGGAGAAGCCGGTCGAGGTCAAATTGGCCGGGCAACCGGCGTCCGGCCAGGTGACCATCAGCGACTATGCGCCGAACCGGATCAAGCTAATCGCCGAGACGAGCCAGCCGGCCATCGTTGTACTCAGCGAGGTGTACTATCCTGGTTGGGAGGCAATACTAGACGGGAAGCCAGCTAACCTGTTGCGGGCGAACTGGACGTTCCGAGCGGTAGCGATTGAGGCAGGCCGGCACGAGATCGAGCTTAGATTTCGGCCATCCTCTTTTCTAATTAGTGGGGCGATCTCAGCCCTTTCCTGGCTGATCGCCGGCCTAGCCGTCATGGTCGGGGCAATCGTCGTAGCCCGCCGCCGGCGCCGGCGAATAGAGACCTAGCGTCATATTAACTAATAATTAGCGCCGGCAATCGGTAAAAACTGCTATTCTCGAACCGACGGTTCAGCGAATTAAAACCCCTCTTCGCCATTGCGGAAGATCAGGGTTATT
>JBCLEL010000301.1:0-3087 GCA_038913435.1 Chloroflexota bacterium | reverse complement strand
GATAGCCCAGGTCCTAACTGGCTATGGCTTTGGATTTTTGACCGAGCAACTAGGACTGAGCTACCTGCTACCGTTGCCGGGTCGCATCTTCCGCCGGTCTGGTGGCGCGGAAACCCAAAGCCAGCCGGCCCGCCTGCGCCTGGCCTTACAGGAGTTGGGCACGACATTTATCAAGCTGGGCCAGATTATGTCCACCCGCCCCGACATCCTGCCGGCCGACTATATAGCTGAGCTATCGCGCCTGCGCGATGAAGTCACGCCGGTTGATTCGCCGGCTATCCGAATGGTGATTGAAAGCGAGTTGGGCAAGCCGATAGAGGAGCTATTTGCTAGCTTTGATGACCGCGCCCTTGCCTCGGCGTCAATCGGGCAGGTGCACGCGGCGACGCTGCCGGCCGGCGAGGAAGTGGTAATAAAAGCGCAGAAGCCGGGGGTTGCCGAGCAGATTGCAATTGATCTCGACATCCTCCACGACTTAGCTCAGTTCGCCGGCCAGTACACACCCTATCGTGATCTCTACGACCTGCCGATGCTAGTTGACGAGTTCGCCTTTGTCCTACGCGGCGAGCTGGACTATCTGCGCGAGGGGCATAACGCTGAAACCTTCCGCCGCCACTTTACCGATTACGCCGACCTGTACATTCCAAAGATTTACTGGGAGCGCACCACTGAACGGGTGATTACGCTCGAACGACTGCGCGGTATCAGGATTGATAGCGTGAAGGAGCTTGAGGCGGCCGGCGTGGACCGTCACGGGCTGGCGACGCGCAGCGCCCAGTTGGTGTTGAAACAGATCTTCGAGCATGGCTTCTTTCACGCCGACCCTCATCCCGGTAATTTCGTGGTCCTTCCTGACGGAAGGATCGGCGCAATGGACTTCGGCATGGTGGGAGTGCTGGATGATTCGACGCGAGAGACACTGCTGCTCTTGCTGATGGCAACAGTGCACCGCGACTCAGACCGGATAGTTGACGCGCTGATTGACCTCGGAGTTGCCCAAAGGGTCACTCACCGTTCGATGTTGCTACGTGAGGTCGAGCGGATGCTAGACACCTATTACGGGCGGCCGTTGAAAGATCTGCCAACCGGCCGGATAGTCGAGCAGGCGATGGAGATTGCCCGCCGGCATCATCTCCAGATGCCGGCTGAACTCGCGTTGCTGATGAAGACACTCGCTATGAATGAGGGGGTTGGTCAGATGCTCTACCCCGAATTTGTGGTGACGGAGGTGGCGGCTCCCTACGTTCGCCGGGCGCTGACGACGCGCCTCTTGCCGCAGATCTGGCTCAAGCAGGCGAGGCGTGGCGCGTTTGACATGGCCTGGCTGAGCGTCTCGTTGCCGGGGCGGATAAACCGGCTTCTCTCTCAACTTGAGCACGGCGACCTGCAATCAACGGTGAGGATAGCCGGCCTGGAGCAAGCGTTGGGCGAAATCAATGCGGCGGCGAATCGGCTGGCGATCGCCATTTTGTTCGCCGCCTTTATCGTCGGGGTCGCCGTCATTGGGCTGATTATCTTCCCAACCGGTGGAAACCTCGTCAGCCGGGCGTTTTTCGTGCTCGGTTTTTTGGCGGCGTTAGTCCTGGGGCTGGCGCTGGCGATCTCTTTCCTTCGACAAGCGCGTCATTAGCCGGCTCGACGTTCGTTCGACGTAGGGCACGAGCTTGTCTCCTGCCGCGAATAAGGTCGCAAATCGCAGCCTTAATTTACGGGCAAAAGACCAACATTAGAAAATTGGAAGGCCCTGCCCCTACGGGTTATTATGGCCCCCATTAAGTCTGTTAAGGCGATTGGCATTACCTAGTGCATAATCAGGCAACAATTTCGGGAATACAACGTTCAAGATAGCTTTTCAGCCCTCGGCGTTTTCCCTCATCCTTCACGGTAACTACTCAGCTACCCGGTGGCTGGCATAGGCGGGCGTCTGCTGACGGCGCTGCGGAGCGCGGAGAGGATTGGCCTCCCCTGCTTGCGCAGCGCCGAGACATAGCCTCGGATCCGGCAGAATCTCTCGGCCCCGGTGGGCGTTCGGAAGCAGCCGGAGATCTTCTCCCGTACCTTGGTCATCCGAATGTCGCGTTCGGCCTGGTTGTTGTAGGGGATCGAGAAGTCCTCCATGAACGCCAGCGTCGCCCCCTTGTGCTCGCGCAGACGCTCTAGCAGGTTCCCTGCTTTGCTCCGCTTCGGTCGCCCCTGCTTGCCCGTTGGCTCTGGTGGCGGGTTCGCCGTGAAGCCTCCCTCCAGAATCGCATCGTAGCGGCTCGCGCACTCTCGCTTTGTCTCCGCCGACAACTCCTTCCGCCCTTGAACCCGCGCAGCGTCCACGGCTTGCTTCACCGCGAGCAGTAACGCCTTCAGCTCCTTCGCCCAGTGAAGGATCAGGCCAAACAGCTAGGGGTAAAAAGCTATTTTGAAACGATATTCCCGAAAATGTCGTCTGATTATGCACTAGAAAGCCTCGCGCCCTTTGCCAGCGTTGTCCACCAACCGGCTGGGTGTATATAATTCAGATTAACTGCAACTTCGTTTGGAGAGGCTAATCGAGTGCAAATCCATAAATGTTGTTAAGTCAGCCCATAGCGGACGATGGTTGCTAGCCGCTATGGGCTAGGTGTGTTTGGAGAAGATTAGCGGTTGGCTACAATCACTCTGCCGGCGAAGCCATTTTTAGATGCAATGTCCCGGCTGCCCTCGTTTCAAACTTTGCTCCGCCAGGCCGGCATTAAGGGCGAGTCTCAGACTCGTCCCTACACCGTCTCCATACTAGACGCCGCCAAGCCGCTCTTGATTGCGGCGCTGGCTTGCGCCCAGCAGCGACCGGTCCTGGTCATCACCCACTCGCGTCCAAGAGTAACTACGTTGGCTGACCAGATCAGGCTGTTTGTTGGACAGGAGCGACCGATCTTTGTGTCGCCGGACCATGACACCTGGCCCTATGAACAGATCGAGACGGCAGCCGAGGCTCGCCGGCAACGCGCCATCGCGCTCGGCGCGCTCGCGTCTGGCGAACCAGCAATTGTCGTCACCTCGGTCACCAATCTGCTGACCAAGCTGGATACGCCGGACAGCTATTTGGGACGACAGATC
>JBCLEL010000300.1:0-3095 GCA_038913435.1 Chloroflexota bacterium | reverse complement strand
ACCAGATAGACTGGGACACGACGGTACCAGCGCCCGGGATTCAGTTGGTTGAGGCCAGCGGTGACGAAAGACATCATTTTACTCGTTGATCACGCCTGTCCCACATCAAGCCGTCGCTGGAGGAAGAAATAAATCATCGTCACTACAAACGAAACGAGCAGGCCAGCTACGGCAATCGTTGCACCATAGGAGAGATTGAAGAACTTGAAAGCCTGGTTATAGACCTGAACAACGATCGTCTCGGTTGCGCCGGCCGGACCGCCGCCGGTCATCAGGTAGATGATGGTGAACCGCCGGAATGACCAGATAGTGACGAGCAGAGTCAGGATGGCGAGGGTCGGCAAAATTCCCGGCAGAGTGATGAACCTGAACGATTGGAAGGGGCCGGCGCCGTCTATCTTTGCCGCCTCGTAGAGATAGAGGTCCACCGCTTGCAAGGCGGTCAAGAGCACCAGACTGTAAAACGGAAATATCTTCCAGGTGGTCATCACCACAATCGAACCGAAGGCCATGGTCGGATCGGTGAGCCAGGGCAGGTTGTCCGGCAGGGGTATGAACGCCCGGACAAAGACATTCAGCACGCCGTAGGCCTGGCTGAACATGAATCCCCAGACCAGGACGGCCGAGACTTCGGGGAAGGCCCATGGTAGTATCATCGCCCCGCGGGCCAGCCAACGAAACTTGAATTTTTGGTGCAGCAATAACGCTGTGCCCAGCGCTGTCCCCATCACCACGATGACAACTACTAGCATGTAAACAAAAGTCGTCCGAATCGCCAACCAAAAACGAGCGTCTCCGAAGAGACGCTCGTTTTTGGCAAGACCCACCCATCGCGGCTCGCCGACCGAAAGCAACTGACGATTGGTGAAGGTGGAGAGTATGCCTTCACCAATCGGATATAGCATCACCAGGCCAACATAGATCACCACCGGAGCTATGAGGACATAGGGCAAGCTATGTCGGCCAAACAAGGCCCGCCGCGGACGGCCCGCCTTTATTTCCGAGGTCGCGCGCGCCATTCCGCTACTTAGTCACGGTCTGCCAACCCTTTGCCGCTTCTTCCAACTCCTTCTGAGCCGCTGCCAACGCCTCCTCCGGCTTCTTGCCGGCGGTCAGAACTGCAGAGACGTGAGTGAGGGTAATCTGCTGGATCTCGTTGGCGTTGAGGATATAGTCACCGTAGAGCGAGTCCAACAAAACCCCCTCGCCCGCGAGAAAGCCCGGCGCCCATTGCAGCGTCTTGATGTATTCCTGGTTAATAGCGCCCTTCCACGGCTCGAAGAGGTCGCCGGCCCGCTGTGCCATCGCCGACCATATATCGGGCTTGTGGAAGAAATTCCAGAAGTCGTACGCTCCGTCCTTCTGGGTGGACTTGTCCACTACGCCAGCGAAGGTCGGGCCAACGAGCTTCCGATGTTTCGGCTTGAACGGAACCGCGGCGCCGCCCAGCTTCTTCTCATAGTGTTCGAGATTCGCCCGCTTGAGGGTGGCAACGAACACCGCCGGCTCAATTACCTGTGCAATCTTGCCTTCGGCGTTCATCCGACGATAGTCAGAACCGGTGGCGCCCTGAGGAATCGCCTCGTCGTAGAGCTGTTTGTAGTAGTTGACGGCCTTGAGGGTCTTTTCGCTGTTGACCATTATCTTCTTGCCGTCAACCCAGGTGCCTTCCAGCCCGACGACCCAGTCGGACAGGTCTATGAAGAAGCCGAACCTCTCCGCCAAAGTCGTCCGGCAAGCGTGGCCGAACTGGTTCGGCTTCTTGGTGAGCTTCCTGGCATATTCCAGGTACTCCTCCGGCGCCTCGGCCGGTCGAGTGAGGCCGGCCTGTTGGAACAGCTCTTTGTTGAACATCACGCCCCATGGCGCGCCGAGGGTCGGTAACGCCCAATATTTACCGTCGCGCAGGAAGAAATTTGCGATGCCGGGTTCGAGTTTGGCTCGTATGCCGAGCTTGTCTATCACCGGGTCCATCGGCGCGAAGTGCCCGGCCACCATCAGCCTCACGCCGGTGGACGGTTGCCAGTTCATCGCGTCGCCGTCAATCTTTCCGGCGGCAGCCTGGGTAAAGATCTTGGTGTCAAACTCTGAAAATGGGAAGACCACCTCTTCTATCTGGTACTTGGTCTGCGCGTCGTGGTACTGCTTGATTACGGTGCGAATGTTTTCATCGCGCCCCTTCTCCGCCAAAAGCCAGGTGAGATACTTGACATTGATCGCACCGGCCGGTTTGGGCGCAGCGGTCGGCGCTGGCTGTGTCGGAGCTGGCGCTGGCGCAGTGGTTGGCGCAACCGCGGCAGGCTTGGGCGGCGGCGCCGGCGCCGCCGTTGGCGAGGGCGGAGGCGCGCACGCTGCGACTAATGGCGCGACCGCCACTGCCGAAACGCCAATACCAACCAACTTCAACAAACTCCGCCGGCTAACCTGCCGAGTTCCAAATCTCATGTTACCATCCGAACGAGTTGACATATAGATTCCCTCACCTTATATGAACATATTTACGTACTAGATGCGTTACGAATAACTCAGGATGACGCCGTGACTCTACTTTCCGATCCCGCCCCCTTCCAGATAAGTTACTGCGTTTCAAAACCCCCATTTTGTTTGGCGCATGCATACAAAACTACCAGTATTGATTTGGTTGCTAGCACCAAACCCCTGTCGCCAGTTTTCGGCCGCAATCGCGGTCACCGCCGGTACGTACTACCCTCCCTTGCCGGCGATCTCGACGCATAGCTCGGCCAATCTCTCAATCGAGGTCGAAATCAGCTTCTCTCCTAGCTCGCGGTTTGCCCCGGTAGCGTCTCCTACCACTCCCGAACGGCTGATCTCAGCTATCCGGTGGGCGGGAAGCGTTCCGCCGGGGCCGCGATGCTTACCATCACACTTCATGTACTTGGAAGTAGCCACACCAGTGCTCTCCAACGCCTGCCGGCGGCCGTTGGCCTCGCTCACCGCCCGGCTCATATCCACCCTTATCCCAATGGCCATGCAGATGCTCGTCTCCGGTCCGCCGGCGTGCACCAGGCAGTCATCGCTGTCCACCAGCAGATCGGTTATCAGGTCGCCGTAGCTGACATGATAGGCCGGCGATC
>JBCLEL010000299.1:0-3113 GCA_038913435.1 Chloroflexota bacterium | reverse complement strand
TCACGGATGGTGAACAGCGGCTTGAAGCGATAGCCGCGCTGCCGGATGAGATCGCCTCCACCTTCGAGCCGGTCAACCAGCGTCGTGGTTGCAACCACTTTGCAGCCTTCCTGCTCGGCCGCTTCGATGGCCTTAAACAACGAGCCGGCGGTGGTCACCGCGTCGTCCACTATCGCCACCCTCATACCACTTGCTAGCGGCCCTTCGATCAGTCGCTGGGCGCCGTGTGATTTTGATTCTTTGCGGACGATGAACGCCTGGACCGGCCGGCCCTCCAAGTGACTGACAACGGCGACCGCTGTTACAATTGGGTCGGCGCCCAGCGTCAATCCACCGATAGCCTGAATGTCCTCATCAGCCAGCAGGTCAAAGAGCGCCTTGCCGGTCAGGTAGGCGCCGTCCGGCCGGAGGGTGACCAATCTGCAATCTATATAGTAGCTGCTGCGTCGGCCGGAGGACAGAACAAAATCGCCGGTGCGGAGGGCATGGGTCTTAATCAGTTCCAACAGACGCTGGCGAGTGTCCGACAACAGTGAACCTCGATTCCCCACCTGAATCGGCGGGGTTGGAGTGGCAGCATTATAGCACGAGGGGAGACAGCTACCAGGAGATGACAACCGAATGAAGATTGGATATTCGACATTGGCTTGTCCAGATTGGACTTTGGAGCAGGCTTTCAATCGTGGGGCCGAATATGGCTATGAAGGGCTTGAGATACAGTTCTTGAATGGGCGATTTGTCACTCCACGTCACTTGAAAGAGAATCTGCATCGGATCAGAAAACTTTCCGAATCATCCGGCTGCCGGCTGTTCGCTATTGGCACTCTCGTCCAGCTAGCGCAAGAGGGGATCACTGATCGGACCAAGTCGCTTTCGGAGGCGCAAGCGTTCATCGAACTCTCCGGTCAGCTCGGCGTGGAATTTGTCCGCGTATTCGGCGGCTGGACGGTAGTCAATCGGTCAGATGAGTGGATTATTGATGTCGTGAGCGAGGGACTTGGAAGATTGACGGAGTTGGCGGCCAAAACTAATGTCAAATTGGCGTTGGAAACACACGACTGCTTGAGCAACACTGGCCTGCTTCGCCGAGTCCTGGAAAAGGTAGATTCCCCGCAGGTAGTTGCCTTATGGGACTTCCTACATCCATTCCGGATGAAGGAGGCTATACCCGTCGTGTGGACCAACCTGGTTGGCCGGCTGGGCTATGTTCACGTGAAAGATGCGCGAATCCGCGACGATAAATGGGAGCAAACGCCGCTGGGCGAGGGCGAGGCGCCGGTGAGGGAGGCGCTGCGGGCTTTAGCGATGCGTGGCTTTGCTGGATACGTTGCCGTCGAGTGGGAGAAGGCGAATCACCCAGGTTTAGATGGGCCGGAGGTTGCGCTGCCGGCGGCGATAGCCAAGATCAGAGAATACGTCAGCGACGTTTTATAGGAGTCCTCACCGCCCGCCGTAGGCTGGACGCCGCCGAGGGATAAAAACGAATCGCTGCGCCGTAGGGGCGTATTGACGAAAGTTAAAAACCTAATCTGGTAGTCGGACCGTTGCATATCTGGTTAGGTATTCTGCCATCGCCCTCACCCGGCTTCGTCCGCCTCTGGCGGACTCAGCCGGCCTCTCCCAGAGGGCTTATCCTTATACACAAATCGGCTGTTGTAATTATGGGGTGGCAAGATCGCCGGACTGAAGTCCGGGCGCTTGGAAAAGGCCTAAAGGCCAGCAAGGGGGAGTGCAGAGGGGGCGAAGCTCCCTCTTTCGGGGGTCTGGGGGTGTCCCCCAGTCAAAGTCCCCCTCTTCCGCTTGCGGGAGAGGGGGATAAAGGGGGTGAGAGCCGAAGCGGGAAAGAACCACCGGCTGTATTTGACTCATCTTTGGTCATCGCGAAAGGGTAACGAAAGACTTGTGTATAACGATGAGCCCTCTGGGAGAGGCCGGCCCGCCTCGGCGGGCCGGGTGAGGGAGGAACCTACCACCTACCTTGTATTACCCGATTAAGTTTTAAAGTTCATCAATACGCCCCTACAGCGCAGCCGTTGGCGGCTAACGACGTGATGTAGACGGTCGCTTGGAGCCGCTATCGGCAGTTATCCAGGGAGCGGTCACGACCTCGGCGGCGTCGGTAGGGCCGATCATCAGCCGGGGGTTAAGTTCAAGCGCACGAGCATAATCATCATTAGCTTCGCGCCTTTTTTCCTGACTCCGAAGGGCGAAAGCGCGATGGTAATAAGCGCGAGAGTAAGAGGGGTTAAGCTCAATCGCTCGGTTGTAGTCCGCGATTGCCAACTCGGTCTTTCCCAACCCCGAATAAGCCCGTCCGCGTCCCACGTAAGCTTCGGCTTGTTGGGGGGCCAGTTGGATCGCCATGGTAAAACTCTGGATCGCCTGGTCGAAGCGTTCAAAGGCGCTCTGGACCAGCGCCAGATTGCGATGCGCCGCCGCCAGCCGGGGATCAATCGCAATTGCCCTGGTGAACGCGCCGGCCGCGTCTTCCAGCTTCCCCTGGCGGAAATAGACCGCGCCACGGTTGTTGTAGGCTAGGGCGAACGTCGGAACAAGCGCGACCGCCCGGTCGTAGTCGGCAAGGGCCTGAGCGACCTGGCCTGTGTCCTGATATACCCTGCCGCGATTGTTATACGCCGACGCCAGTTGAGGATCGAGACTGATAGCCAGGGTAAACCCTTCGATGGCTTCCTTCAATCTCCCCTGTTCGGCTTGGTCAATGGCCAGGTTGTAATACGGTGCCCCAAATTGGGAGCTAATCTCGATTGCGCGTCCGTAATCGGCGGCTGCCGCTGCGTAACGGGCCTGCCGGGAGTAGGCAACGCCACGATTGTTGTGGGCAGGGAGACTGTCCGAGTCGAGTTCCAGCGCCCGATTGTAGCTGGCAAGCGCCTCGTCTAGCTGACCGAGGCGGAGATGTAAGTTGCCGCGATCAATGGCGGATTCAACGGTATTGGCGGTGGCATCGCCCTGGAGGTTACGCTCTATGGCAGAGCTAAGCTCACCAACCGCTTGGCAGCTTGCGCTCGTCAATAGCGCCACTGCGACCAGAAGAGCAAGTAGCACGCGCATTAGAGGCTCTCCCTGCTTGACTGCCACTGTCATCGGAGTCA
>JBCLEL010000298.1:0-3126 GCA_038913435.1 Chloroflexota bacterium | reverse complement strand
ACGATCTTACCGAGGTGCTGATTGAACGCTGCAAGCGGCGATAGGTCACGGAGGCAACGTAAGACTCAAGCTGAGTCAGTGCGTTATGACGTGAGCCTATTAACCGATCACGACCAGTATCTGTTTAATGAAGGGACCCATTACCGGCTCTACGAGAAGCTGGGGACGCATCCCATGACCGTCGGCGGCCAAGTCGGAACCTACTTCGCCGTCTGGGCGCCGGATGCCGAGCGTGTTTCCGTCGTGGGCGACTTCAACCGTTGGGACCCGTCTAGCCACTCGCTACGACCCAGAGGAGGGTCTGGCATCTGGGAGGGTTTCATACCGGGATTGAGTAAGGGGGCGCTCTACAAATACCATATCGCCTCTAAGTTTCAGGGCTACCGGGCCAACAAGGCCGATCCTCTTGCCATCTTTAACCAGGGACCGCCCGATATGGCGTCGGTTGTCTGGGACCTGGACTATACCTGGGGCGACCAGGAGTGGATGGCCATGCGACGGGAGCGCAATGGGTTTGACGCTCCTATTGCCATCTACGAGGTGCACCTGGGATCGTGGATGCGAGCGCCGGAGGAAGGAGGCCGACCGCTCAGCTATCGAGAGCTGGCCGCAAAGCTCGTCGAACACGTCCAAAAGATGGGCTTCACCCACGTCGAATTCCTTCCGATCATGGAGCATCCTTTTTATGGCTCCTGGGGCTACCAGACAACCGGCTACTTCGCTCCTACCAGCCGTTACGGCTCGCCACAGGACTTTATGGGTCTGATAGATTCCTTGCACCAGCACGGCATCGGCGTGATCTTAGACTGGGTCCCGTCGCATTTCCCCTCCGACGAGCACGGTCTGGGCTACTTTGATGGGACTCATCTTTACGAACACGCCGATCCGCGCAAGGGCTTCCATCCGGACTGGAACAGCTTCATTTTCAACTACGGGCGCAACGAGGTTCGCGGCTTTCTGATGAGCAGCGCCCACTTCTGGTTGGACCGTTACCACCTGGACGGCCTGCGAGTTGATGCGGTTGCCTCTATGTTGTACCTGGATTACTCGCGCAAGGCAGGCGAGTGGATCCCCAACCAGTTCGGCGGACGAGAAAACCTGGAAGCCATCAGCTTTCTACGCCGGCTCAACGAAGATGTCTATAGGGACTACCCCGATGTCCAGACCGTCGCCGAGGAGTCCACCGCCTGGCCGATGGTCTCCCGTCCGAGCTACGTGGGCGGGCTTGGCTTCGGCATGAAGTGGGATATGGGTTGGATGCACGACACCCTTCTCTATATGTCAAAGGACCCAATCCACCGCAAATACCATCACAATCATCTGACCTTCAGGAGTCTCTACGCCTTCAGTGAGAACTTTGTGCTACCGCTCTCACACGATGAAGTTGTGCACCTCAAAGGCTCGCTTTTAAACAAGATGGCCGGCGACTACTGGCAAAAGTTTGCCAACCTCCGACTGCTCTACGGCTATATGTACGGCCAGCCCGGCAAGAAGCTCCTCTTTATGGGCGGCGAGTTTGGCCAGTGGCGAGAATGGAGCCACGATGAGAGCCTCGACTGGCACCTACTGCAATATCCTTCGCACACCGGCTTGCAACGCTGGGTAGAGGATCTGAATCGGACCTACCGTGACGAGCCGGCTTTACACCAGCTTGACTTCGATCCGTCCGGCTTTGAGTGGATAGACTGCAACGACTCCGAGCAGTGCGTCATCAGCTTTGTACGCCGGGGCAGATCGCCGGATGACGTTGTGCTGATAGCTTGCAACTTTACGCCGATACCGCGCTTCAACTACCGACTTGGCGTGCCAAATGGAGGATTCTGGAAGGAGATCCTGAATAGTGACGCCAACGAGTATGGCGGCAGCGGCCACGGCAATATGGGTGGCGTTGGAGCAGCGCCGATACCGGTCCACGGTCGCCAGCACTCCCTAACCCTCACCCTTCCACCGCTGGGCGCGGTATTCTTCAAAAGCGTTGGGTGAGAGTAATATTATACTGGCGCTCACATCGAACTGTTGAATCAGCGTCCGCCCTGGTAGTTTTGGAGGCCGGCGCGAAAGCGACGGCTGGCCGCTGGCGCGATCACCCTCTGCTCGTGAAGCAGGTTGGCGGACTCGTTCTAACCACCAAACGCGAACGTTTCGACTCCGCGCGCCCCTGGTCTTGCTTTGAATAAGCCGCCGGCTTGGGGTTGCTTGGCAAGCGACGCTTCATCGAGTCCTATTCGGGCGGTAGTGATGTAAAGCTCGTCTAGCTTGGGTCCACCGAAAGCGCAAGAGGTAACATTTGAAACCGGAACCTGTACGGTCTCCAATAGCGCCCGGTTGGCAGGGTTCCAGCGGGTAACCCGGCTACCGCCGAAGTGCGCTATCCACAACATCCCCTCGGCGTCAATGGCCATGCCGTCCGGCAAACCCATCTCCTTAGGTATAGATATTGCCACTCGGCGGTTGGAGATGGAGCCGGAAGCAAGGTCGTAATCGAAAGCTGCCACTACCAGAGTGGGCGTATCAATGTAGTACATGGTCGAGTTATCACGGCTCCAGACGATCCCGTTCGAGATGGTGACCTTGTCCAGCATAGGCCGGACGCTGTGATCGGTGTCCATGCAATATAGGCCGCTCACTTCGGTCCTATCAGCGCCCATTGCCATCGTGCCGGCCCAAAAGCGTCCGGCCGGATCGCATTTGCCGTCGTTGAAGCGGCTGCCGGGTAGATGTTTCTCAGGGTCGTGGATGATGTTCAGTTTCCCGGTGTCGAGGTCTAGGCTGGCAAATCCATGTTGAACGGCCACCATTACACCTCCAGATTTGCGCGGCACCACCGTGCCAACAGGTTGCCCTACATTGACTGTACGATCATTGCCGGTAGCCGGATCGTATATGTGGACGAGTCCCGCCATAATGTCAACCCAATACAGCACTTTCTTTTGGGCGTGCCAAATTGCCCCTTCGCCCAGCGCCGCTTTGGCATCGTAAACGAGTTGAGAAGTAACCGACATCGGAATCCTCCATTCGCGCCGTTTGAACGTAAACTTGAACTGTCGCCTTGCGTCTCGCCACCGACTATTCTAACAGCCGGACACGATGCGACCCAACCGCTGGTAGCGGACGTAAGTGTTCAGA
>JBCLEL010000297.1:0-3149 GCA_038913435.1 Chloroflexota bacterium | reverse complement strand
TCCTCCGCACGCTCAGCGGTTTTACGCTGTTTTCTAAGGTGACACCGGCAGGCCGGCCACCCAGGCGACACCCAAGACAGCCGTAGCCGGCGTCATCTTACTGTGGTGTCACTGCCCCGCCGGCCCGCAGTGCCGACCAGACCGTCACCAGCCCTATCACAATTAGAGCCAGCGCGGCGATCACCGGCGCTTGCTGCAAACGCTTTCGCAGGCTATGCAGTAGCGCGCCGGCGCGTTCAGAGCTGGCGATGAAGACGAGCGGCGACGATAGGGTCAGCCCAAACAGCCCCATTGACACGAAGCCGCCCAATCCGCCGGCCAGCGTTCCCTGGCCGGCCAGGACTATCAGCAGCGGCGCCGCGCAGGTTGGCGCGCTCAGGCCGAACAAGACTCCGAGTGGGACAGCGCCGCGAAAACGGTCGAGCAAAGGGGTCAAGTCCGGCAGACTTATCGGTGAGCGCCCTAGCGCCAGCACGCCCAGGCCAAGTGAGATGTACAAAACGCCGAGGATTGCAGCGTAAGCTGAGGAAACGCCCACTAGCAAGGCGCCGAGCAGGCCGGCGATAAAGCCGATAATGCCCAGGAACAGAGCGCGGGTGAGAGCGAAAGCTATCGCCTCGGCACGCCGGACGGCAGCCTCGCGTCCGGCAATCTGAGAAAGAAACAGTATGTTTGCACCCAGCGAGCACGGTTCGACGAAGCCGATCAGACCAAACAACACCGGGATGATTACTAGCTGCTCGATGCTCAACTCGTCGCCCTACCCCAAGTTTTCAATGTCACCGACACACTTGTGGAAATGTCTGATTGAAGATGGGTAGATCTGTCATAGGGCAACGAGCAGTCCGCCTGCCACCATTACTACCGCGCTAACGATGCGCTGACGGAAACCCGTCTCCCGAAGCAGTAGCGCGCTCCAGATCACAGTCAGTAACGCGCTAAGCTTGAAAAGGGCAGTCACGTAGCCAAGCAAGCCGGTAGCTATGGCGCTGAATCCGAAGACCGGGGCCACGCCGCTGATAACGGCCGCTAGCGCGAAACTCCCCTTATGCCGGAATATCCGCTGTATCGGCGTCGTTGTCTTGCTGAGCATCGGTGGCAACAGTAGGATTGCCGTCAATGTAGCAACACTCAGCGCGACCGCCGGCGGGTTCTGCGGCATAGTATGTTGAATCGCTAGCTTCTCAAACACTGGTGTGATGGCCCATATAAAGCTGGCGACAATCGCCAGCAGCGTCCCAGGCCGGCGCAAGAGGGAGAAGATCGGTTGGAGCGGCCCTTCGACGGTCGCCTGCGCCTCTAGCAAATAGACGCCGGCGACGACCAAGGCGATGCCGGCGATGCCGCGGAGTGTCGGCGTTTCCCCTAAAGTCACCAGCGAGATGACGACGGTAAAAAGCGGATTGAAGGTTAATAGTGGCGTCACCAGCGAGGCATCGGCCAGTTTCAGTGCTTGGGTCGAAAAGAGGGTGGCTACCATGTTTAGAATCGCTGAGCCGAGAACCCCAAGGAAAAAGATTGCATCAACGCTGGGCGCCGGGGCGATAAGAAAGGTGACCAAAGCCAAAATCGGCAGCGAAAGAGCTCTGGCGCCAAAGGCCACCAATGAGACGCTCGCGTCCCTCAGAAGCCGTTTGTTGATGATAGGCAGGAAGGACGATAGCGCAGCGGCGGTAAGGGCAAAGAAAATCCACATCCATTAGAGTTTATCCCAGGACGCGATAGCACGGGTGTTGGGGTGCGTCAAGAAGCGCTTGATAAACTTCAACAATATCACGGCAGTCCCGGCAGGCCGGCCACCCAGGTGATCCCCAAAACCGCCGTCGCCGGCGCCATCAATCGGAACATCCAGTAGACGCCCTGCTGACGGTTGCGTCGCCAGATGATGACCGGCCGCCAGCAGCGCAAGCAGGTAATCCACCAGGCCGGCCGCTAGCGCGAGACCAGCGCCAGATCGACCGGCCGGTCGGCCTCGATCGGATACCAGCCGTATTGCTGTCCGGTACGAACCATCGCTAGGTAGTTCTCCGGCTTGACCTTTGAGTGGATCGAGTTGCTGGACATCAGGATGAAGCCTCCGCCAGGGGCGGCATCTCGGATACACTTCTTTGTCTCCTCGACCACCTCTTCGACCGATGCTTCCGTAAGAGTCCAGCCGCAATCAACGTTGCCGATCAGGCAGAAGCGATCACCGTAGCGGCGTTTCACCTCGCCGATGTCCATGCCGGCCGACGGTTCGAGCGGGTTGATAGCGTCGAAGCCGGCCTCGACGAAGTGGTCCAGCAGGCTCCAGATGTTGCCATCGGTGTGCTTGACACAATAGGCGCCGGCGTCGTGGGTCGCCTGCACCAGCCGCTTGATCCCTGGCAGGAAGAAGCGCTCGAACTGACGCGGTGACATCATTGGCCCAGTCTTGTAGGCATAATCATCACCGAACATGATGATCTCGGCGCCGGCGGCGACCGCCCGTCGCATGAGCCTGGTATTGTACTCGACCGAGAGCTCGACCAACCCCTCGATCAGCGCGGGATTCAGGATCATGTCGACGAGGGCGTCTTCCAGGTTGCGCAAGGTGTAGGTCCAGCGCCAGCACTCGTGTTGGTGAAAGAGGATTGCCCGCTTGCCCTTGAAGCGTTTGACCAGCCCCTCGAACTCGCGAATTCGGTCGGGACGTAGTGGATCGGGCGGGACGTACTTTTCGAGGTCGGCGAGCGACTTGATCGGGCCGTCGACCGGCGTGAACGTTTCTTTGGTGCGCGCCATAAGCACACCCCATTCGTCTTTCTGGAGGCCATCGGGCAGGTCCCAGGTGTCGTATTCGGCCCGACCGGTGGCGCCATCGAGGTCAAGAAACTCGACAAGGTCGCCTAGGTCGCCGCCGGGCACGATCGCCTTACGGACATCTTCGTGGATGATCCACTCGGTCACCGGGACTCGGTCCGGCTCCTGGCGACGCAACGCGGCGAAGATGCGTTCTCTTCCGTTCATAGCTATCCCTTCCTTTACGGTTGCATAGCTGTCAGAAAGGCGGCGCCGCAATTGCGAACTCACTTAAACTGCGGCTTCTGCAGTCACCAAAGTAATTGTAGCTAATCGCGAATGTTGCCTCAACTATACCCAGCCCGTTCCCTCAGCCAACGCGTAGGGGC
>JBCLEL010000296.1:0-3152 GCA_038913435.1 Chloroflexota bacterium | reverse complement strand
CTTGAATCAGGTGACTGACAATTGAATATACACGGTTGCGACTAGCTGTGCGTAGGCCGTTCTGATTGCCTTTGAATGATCGGCAGCCGAGACTCAAAAGCCGGCAACGTCGGAAACAGCCTGTGCGGCTCGGCCTGATACCAGTAGGCCACGCTGCTGTAATCGTTGGCTTGGTTGTTAGCGTGGCCGCGCTCGATGGTCACACGAATCGAGCGGCGGAAATAGACCGGGTCTTCGATATGGAAGCGGTACATTGACCACTCGCCGGCTGAACTCCAGTCATCCTTCCCAAGGGTGACGCCGTGATAAGGCATGCTGTACTCGCCAGGAAAGCCCCAAGCAGCTAGAAAATAGTCCTCGGTGCCGGTGCCATGCAATCTCGGCGGCCAGGGCTCGCCGTCAACAAAGATCATATCATCGCCTTCGCCAAACCAGGGATGGTTCTGGCTGAAAGCGTTGACGTTGGTCACGTTCAGCAGACATCCTACATAGTGGCCCCAGCCTTCGGCTTCCAGGATGACGTAGTTGTGCTCGCCGGTCAGGTTTTTCTCCTGGTCCGGCTGTTCGGAGATGAGGCTGGTCTCAGGCGCCGGTTCGGTCAGATTCTCGCGTCGCCATTGAGCGTGGAAGCGGCCTAGCCGGTCGTCCAGGACCGAGTAGTTCTCGTAGTCAATATGGAAGTAGAAGTGTGACACTGGCTGGTCGGAATCGTTCTGGACCGCGAAGCGGGCGCCGCGGGCGAACGGCATCGGGAAGAAGCAGTTCATCGCGGCCCGGTTATAGCCGATGACTCGGTCCCCGGTCACCATATTCACCGGCAAGCTGGCGAAGTGATTGACTCTGGCATGGCCGACGCCAAAGAAGTCGCCGAGTGGACATTCGATGCTGGGAATTGTCTCGCCGTCCCAAAATGCGCGTAACACCACCTTGCGGAGATAGAATTGATCAGCGCACATTGCGGTGATCCAGATGTGGCGGATGCAGCCAGGGCCAGCTAGGTCAGCGATAGTAGTGGTTGAATTTGCCGGTATCGAGATGTAGTCGTCGTTGCCGCCGGTCTGGTCCCAACTGCTGGCGCGCCGGCTGGTCGCATCGCGCAAGTAGGGCAGGCCGGCTAGCGGGCTACCTGACGGACCGTTGACGCTGAGATGTGGCAATTGCTCCTCCTTGTTAAGCGGCCCAAACTCAGAAATGAAGGCGCCATTACTATACTCAGTGAGAAGTGATCCTGTGCGAAAGGCTGACCGTTGGCTGATCGAATACGATTACTGACACTCACCGCCGGCTCGGCTGCCTGGAATATGGCCGTTGACGAAGCGTTGCTGGAGGCCGGCGACCATGAAAGTCCGACGCTGCGCTTTTACGAGTGGGACGAGGAAGCGATCTCGCTGGGCGTAGCTCAACGGGCGGCGGATGACCTGCGATTGGATAGCATACAAAAGCGTGGTCTTGCCGTCGTCCGACGGCCATCCGGCGGGACCACGATCTATCACCAGCACCAAATGGCAGCCGCGCTAGTCGTGACGAATGACCATCGTCTCAGCGATGCGGACATTACCGAGAGCTACAAACCTTTTGCTGAGGTATTGACTAGCGGTTTCCGTCGCTTCGGAGTAGATGCCGAGCCGATCGCACCCGCTCAGGCGCGACTAATGAAACTGGCGAAGCCAATCTCACGGTGCTGTCTGGCCGGCGCCAACCCGTACGAGCCGTTCGTCAACGGCAAGAAGGTGGCCGGCCTGGCCCAGGTCCGCCGGCGCAATTGCTCGTTGATACACGCCGTAATTCCGCTCCGATTCGACCCCTGGCCCTGGGCGCAGGCGCTAAACGTTGAGCCTTTGTCCGAGGAGGAGTTTGCCGACGAGCTTTCAACGCTGGTGATCGGTCTCGACCGTCTCAGCGGTCGCACGGTTACGCCGACCGAAATATGCCGCGCCATTGGTGACAGCATCCGGGCGCTCGGTTACGAGCTTGCGGCCGGTGAGTTGTGCGAGAACGAGCGAAAGCTCGCGGAACAACTATTCCGTGAACGTTACAGCCAGCCGGCCTGGACCTATCGGTTGTAGTGAAGGATCACCGTCCAGAGCGGCGCTTCTCCATTTGCCACTCGCACGATATTGGCGAATCCGTTGGCAAAGCGGCGCGGCCAGCTATCCCAGGTTGGGCCGGCTACATGTGGGGTGACAATCACATTTTCCATACGAATCAACGGATGGTCGGCCGGCGCCGGCTCCTGAGTTAGCACATCGAGGCCGGCGGCGGCTATCCACCCTTCCTTCAGCGCCTTTACCAGAGCCTGTTCATCAATTAACTCTCCACGGGCAGTATTGATGAGAATGGCGTTTTTCTTCATCATCGCTAGCTGCTCGGTCCCAATCAAGTGGCGGGTCGCCGGCATCAACGGTAGATGCAGACTAAGGATGTCGGCGTTAGTCAGCGTTTCGTGAAATGGCAGGTACTCGACCTGAAGCTCCTTTTCACGAGCTGGATCGAGGCGCAATGGATCGTAGTAAACCACCTTAGCGCCAAAAGCTAAGAGGCGCTGAGCGACCTGCCGGCCGATATTGCCCATACCGAGCAGACCGGCTGTCTTGCCATATATCTCGTAGAACTTGTCGGCCCCTATTCTCGAATCGCCCCAGCCACCGGCCCGAACTCGGTTCACAATGGGAACCAACTTGCGGTAAACCGCCAGGATCAGGAGGATGGTATGTTCAGCGACCGAGATAGCGTTGGCGCCGCCGTTGGTGGCGACGGGGATGCCAACCATGTTAGCGGTCGCAACGTCAATATCATCGGTTCCCACACTCAACGATTGAATCAGCTTCAAGTGCTTTTCGCGCTGCCAAAACTCCGATGGCAGATTGCGTGGGAAGCCGATGACGAACTCGACTTGAGCTATATCGTTGAGAAATCTATCCTTTCCGTCTCGTGGATCGGCCACGGTGAGTTCAAAGCCGGCCGGCAGGTGAGCGCGGCAAATCTCCTGGACATCCTCAGCTAATCGGGGCATCAAAGCTATCTTGCGGACCAAGTGGACTCTCCTTTGATAATCTAATGGCCGTGGGTAGCTTCACCAGGCGGAAGATCCGGATTCCAGGATTTCACCACCAAGACACGAAGACACTAAGTGTGTGGAAAGCCATACACGT
>JBCLEL010000295.1:0-3159 GCA_038913435.1 Chloroflexota bacterium | reverse complement strand
GGAGACAAGATGAGCACGCCGCCAACTGCATCTGACAACCATCAAACTGCGCTTGCGCCAATGTCGGTCGCTCCTAAGAAGGCGCTCAGGCTCAAGGCGCTGGTCTGCGAAGTGCTGGCCCGGCAGGTATATCTGGTCGCCGCCTATTCGCCGAACATCGTTAATATCGAACTGCTGGACAAGGGACTGCACGACCGGGTTGGCCGGCTGCGCGACACCATGCAGGACTTTATCAACCAGGTGGACAGCGACGAGTACGATGCCATCGTCCTGGGCTACGGTCTCTGCAACCTTGTCTTGCAAGGGCTGACCTCGACTAAGCTGCCCCTAGTCGTGCCACGCGCGCACGACTGCATCACCCTCTACCTCGGATCCCGCGAACGATACAGCGATCAGTTCAAACAGTGCCCCGGCACGTACTACTATTCGACCGACTACCTGGAGCGCGGCGGCGTCAAGACTAAGGATGGCCGGCGACCGGTTGCGATGGGATCAACCGGCTCGATCTCCCAGACCTACGACGAATTGGTAGCACAGTACGGCGAGGACAATGCCGCCTACTTGATGGAGGTTATCGGCAACTGGCATAACCATTACAGCCGGGCCGCCTATATTGACACCGGCCTGGGCAAATCGGCCGACTACCGCAAACAGGCTGTTGACGACGCCGGCGAACGCGGTTGGCGCTTTGAGGAGTTGATCGGCGACATCAGGCTGGTTCGGAAGCTGTTGGATGGCCCGTGGGACGACGATTTTCTAGTCGTCCGGCCGGGCCAGCGGATCGAAGCCACTTACGACGAGCGGATCGTAACCGCTGTTCCGGTCGCCGAGCCAGCTTTATCTAAAGAGACGACCGAATGAACTCAGGTGATACGTAATCCGCAGATTGCGCAGATGACGCATATTTAATGGTAAATGAGATGACCGAATGAACTCGCGCGACCGGGTAATGACCGCGCTCGCCTTTGAGGAGCCGGACCGGGTGCCGCTCGACTACGTGGGCGAAGCGGAGACAACGCAGGCGCTACGCGGATACTACGTAGCGCCGGACCAGGAATCGCTGTTGCGGACCATCGGAATTGACCTGCGCTGGATCGCATTGCCCATGACGGATGGCTTTCCGCGGACCCTGCCTGGCGGCGAGCTTGAAGAGAGATTGCGTTTTCGCCGAGTGACCCGGATACGCGCTCACACTGGTTATCTCAGCTTCTCGCCATTGGCGCAAGCGGAGACTCTGGCCGACCTCCAGGCCCATCCCTGGCCGGACCCCACCGCTGTTGACACGAATGAACTCATCAGGCGATGCGACAAGGTTGGCGACTATGCCCGCCTATTAAACATGACGCAGTGCCGGATGTTCTTCGACGCGGTGGACCTGCTGGGCATGGACAAGTTTATGGTCTGGCTGGTAGAGCGTCCTGAGTTGGTTCACTGGTTGATGGAACGGCTGACTGATTACTCGGAAAAGCTGTGCGAAAAGGTCTTTCCCGCCGCTCGCCGGCAGGTGGATATGGTCAGGATGGTCTCGGACTTCGGCTCTCAACGAAGTCTGTTGATTAGCCCGGCGATGTGGCGCGAGTTCGCCAAACCGTATTTCGCGCGAGTTTTCCAGGTCGCTCGCGCCAATGATATAAAGGTGTTTTTGCACAGCGACGGCGCAATCCGGGACATCATCCCTGACCTGATCGAGATCGGTATGGACATCTTGAACCCGATCCAGGTCAGGGCCGTTGGTATGGCTCCGGCCGGGCTGAAACAAGAGTTTGGCGGCAAGATGGCCTTTCACGGCGCGGTTGACGTACAGAGCACGTTATCGTTCGGATCGCCGGAGGACGTGCGCGACGAGGTGATAGACCGGATCAACGTCCTAGGGCCGGGCGGCGGGTTCATCCTTTGTTGTAGCCACTCATTGCTGCCGGAGTTCCCAATCGAAAACATCGTGACAATGTATAAGACCGCGCTTGTATATGGTCGCTACCCGCTGTCGGCCCAACCGACGGTGACAAATGGGGCAATACCGCATCTCAAGTCAACTTAGATGGGTTTGTCCGTAGAGGAGTGTAACTGAATGAACTCACGCGAAAGAGTGATGACCGCCATAGCGTTAGAAGAGCCGGACCGGGTGCCGCTCGACTTTAACGGCGAAGATGAAGTAGTCGAGTCGCTGTGTAAATGGTATGGCGTGCCGGACCAAGAAGCCCTCTTCCGAAGGATCGGGGTTGATATTCGCAGGATTGATCTGCCGTTGACCGATGGCTTCCCCCGCACTCTGCCTAATGGTGAGATCGAGGACCGTCTGCGCCGACGCAAATCTCCTCGAATCTTGGGCCATTCCGGCTACTTCACCCACGCCCCGCTGGCCGAGGCGGAGACAATAGCTGACCTCGAAGCTCATCCCTGGCCCGATCCAACCACCGTTGACACCGAAGAGCTAGTCCGGCGCTGCGATGCCGTCGGCGACCACGCCCGTATGCTGATGACTTCTTGCCGAATGTATTTCGATACCATCGAGATGCTCGGCATGGAGAAATACATGATGTGGTTGGTGGAAAGGCCGGAGATGGTCCACTGGATTATGAACCGGCTGACCGAATACTGCGAAAAGCTGTGCGAGCGCGCATTTTCCGTTGTCAGGGGACGGGCAGACACTGTCTGGATGCTATCCGATTTTGGCTCCCAGCGCAGCCTGCTAATCAGGCCGGCGATGTGGCGCGAGTTTGTCAAGCCGTATTTCGCCCGCCTTTACAAGCTGGCCCACGCCTATGACCTGAAAGTGTTGATGCACAGCGACGGCGCCATCAAGGATGTCATCCCCGATCTGATCGAGATCGGGATGGACGTGCTCAACCCGATCCAGGTCGGCGCGGTTGGGATGGACCCGGCCGTCTTGAAAAAAGAGTTTGGCCGGCAGACAGCGTTTCACGGTTCGATTGACGTTCAGAGTACGTTGCCCTTTGGGACGGTGGAAGACGTTCGCAACGAGGTAATTGACCGCATCAATGTGCTTGGCGCCGGCGGCGGCTTCATCCTGAGTTGCAGCCACTCGTTCCTGCCGGAGTTTCCAACCGAGAACATCGTGACAATGTACGAGACGGCGTTGGAGTATGGGCGGTACCGGGCGCCGGCCTGACCGCGCTTCCGATTGTGCTTTACAGCGGA
>JBCLEL010000294.1:0-3167 GCA_038913435.1 Chloroflexota bacterium | reverse complement strand
GAGCGTAGCGAAGGTGAAGAATCTCCACGCTCCGACGAGTGACAAATTATCAACATAACTGTGACAAAGTGCTAACGCCGGAGCAACAGGTACAACTCGCTAACTAGCAGCAGGCCGGCTAGGGCGATCAAGCTGACTTCGTTCAATGCTCGGTTGAACTGGAGAGCAAGGGCGATCATCGCCGCCAGGGTCAGCGCGAGGCCTTGTTGGCCGGCGCGCGAGGTGTTGGCGCGATAACGCTTGGAACGGAAGATCACCAGACTGATCAGAAAAAACAGGAATGATCCCAATCCGAATACGGCGAGACCGGCGGCCAGGACAAAGATGGCAGTTGAACGCAGGTCGGCAGGGTCGGCATTGACGAAGAGCCAGAATAGAATGACAATGCCACTCAACGCCGCCAGTCCAAAGCCAAGTAGCCAGTATTTTTCCCCCTGGGACCGCGTCGCCGGAGCGTCCACTAGCGTTTTATTGTGACCTATTCAAGAGCCTTCGCACCCTGACGACAGCCGGCGCCAGCCCTTTAGGAATCGAGTCAGGCGAGAGCTTCAACCGACGGACTGCGACGTCTAAGGGGAATAGCAAGGCAGCGATTAAGAGCAAGACGTACCAAAGCTCGATGCGTTCGCGCCCCTCGAAGACCGCGTCGCGCCCGAAAGCTTCTTTCGGGTCCGTCAACAGGCGACCACCGCCGGCTTCGGCGACTCGCACAAGCCTTTCCATATCGGTGCCAAAATAGCGGTACTCAGCCGGCGTGGGCACAACGAATCCGCTGCTCTCTTTCTTGATTGGCTTGCCGTCTTGATATTGCGCCACCTGGAACGAGTAGGCGCCCGGGCGCTCAGCCTGAATAGTAGCCGCGTAGCGCCCTGGCCGGACCTGGTTCATCGGCAGTTGCAGTGGCGAGTCATTATCCTGAGGAATCATCACTCGCACGTCTTGCAAATCCATAAAGAGACCTTCGTCATTTAGTAAGTCTGCCGTCAATGTTACGGTCAGATCATCCACCGATGAACTGACATTCAGGTTGGGATCGGCCGGGCTGCGCATCGTCCAACGCACGGCCTGCGACCAAAATCGCTGGAACTCGTTCCAATTAAGCCAACCCTTGGCCCATTTGGGCTGCAAGTCCGAAGTCCAAACCGCCACCCGCCCTAGCCCAAACTGCCAGTGGGCCAGGATCGGGTCAGCCCGGTCAGAGGCAATCGCGAGTTGGGCGTTTGGCTTCAGCGTCGTCACCACATACCCATCCAGCTTGGGCAGGTCAGAGGGCCGTATTGCCTTCAAGATCGGACTCGCTGACACCACAACCGGCTGGAACTGACCTTCGACCGCGGCCGAACCACTGGCAATGCGCGTCTCGCGGGTCGTAATCTGAGGCACTTCCTTGGCATCCTTTGAAAAGTAGTAGCGTCCATTGCCCTCCTTAGCCAGACGCTCCATCAGCTGCAAGTCAGAGTCGCTGCCGATAGCGATGGTTGAGAGGGTGATCTTCGCTTCCCCCATGCGACGCATTAAGTCTGTATAGTCTGACTCAGTGAGGCTGCGGCCATCTGAGAAAAGAATAATGTGCTTGAACCGAGCGGGAAGACGAAGGGCGGTGTTGTAAGCGTTCGCCAGCGCATTATGGATCTCAGTCCCGCCAGACGCCTCAATCGTAGAGATCTTCTGCCGGATTCGCTCCAGCGACTGGCCGGTGCCGATCTGGTCCGGCAGCACTATCCAGCGAACTTCGGTATCGAATGCAAGCACCCCTAAAACGTCGACACCGGTCAGAACGTCGGTCGTTTTGATAGCGGCTTCGCGAGCCATCGCCATCTTTTGAACGCCGCCCTCGGAGGTATCCATACTGCCTGATTTGTCAATGACCAGTATCAGACCTAAGGTGCCCTTCTCTATCTTGCCGGGCACGCTCATCGCTACCGGCAATGCCGCCGCGAGCGGCGACTCGGCATAGTTGCCCAGACTGAAACTCTCCTCACCGCCGACCACCATCAGCCCGCGTCCTAACCCGCCAGCAAAGTGGACGACCGTTTGGGCCTGGTCGTAAGCGAGGGCCTTGGCTGGCACGTTCAGCAGGACCATCGCATCATACTTTTTCATCAGCGACAGCTTGGATGGGATGAACGATGGTGGCTGCACCTCTACCTTGGCGCCGGCCAAGTTCAGGGCAGACTGCACTGGCTTAGCGTCCACCCCATCTGGAGCAATTATTAAGACCTGTCCTTGGTCCTTTACCACAGTAAAGCCGTAACCCAGGTTATTTTCGGCAAATGTGTCAATGGGTACATCTATTCTGGCGCCAAAGCTGTGGAACCCTTGTTGACTAGCGGTCAGAGTGGTGCCAAACCGGTTAGCCCCATCTCTCACCTCGATGTTGCTTTCGCCGATGATCCGATCATTTTGCCAAAGACGTAGAACACCTGACGACGGCAAGGTGCTACGCACCAGCACGGAAACGTCATATTGCTCGCCGTCACGAACAAATTGGGGCGCTTCGATTGCTTCTATCCATATCTCCTGAACCAGCGGCGCCTGAATAGCAACGGTGGAAACTTGGATATTCCGGGCAGCGGCTGACTGGGCGATCTTGTTGATCGCCGGCCCATTGTCGTTACCGTCGGAGAGGACGACGATGCGCTTGCCCCCATCCGGCGGAAAGGCGGAAAGAGCTAGATCAATTGCCTCAGCGCCATTAGTGCGTGCGCCATTGACCTTGCCCGGACCCGAAAGGTCCAACGTTTCCAGCCGTTTCCATTCCCGGCTGATTGGCGCAACGAAAAGAGCGGTTTTGCCATAAGTGATTAACCCGACTTGATCGTTAGACCGACGGTACGTCGTAGCCTTCTCAATCCACTCAAGCGCCTGACTCCGGCCATCCGGGCTTATGCTATCGGACACATCAACGGCAAACGTGACTGAGAGTGAGCTGGATAACCGGCCCAAGATCGGCTGGCTGATCGCAAGCACAACTAGCGTCAGCGAGATTAAGCGAATAACAATCGCAGTTCGCCGGACCGGCGCTGGCAGTCGCCACATGGTCCGCAAGCCATAGATGAGCGCAGCGGGGATGAGCAATATGAGCAGCAATAAATATCTTGGTTCGAGGAAGGTCACGCTCAGTTCACTCATACATACACGCTCCCATCACCCTGTGAAGTTATCGG
>JBCLEL010000293.1:0-3174 GCA_038913435.1 Chloroflexota bacterium | reverse complement strand
ATAATGGATTTGGGATTCTCCGAACCAAATAATTCCTGAAAACATGCCGATAGCTCTGGAGGTATTGAGTTAGATGGCTGAGCTAGTATCTAGTGGGTGGCCGCTGCAACCTTGCTCACTGAGGTGGAATTAGTGGTAGTATGGGCCTGCGCGTGCGCTACAACAGCTTGTTACGAATGGTTTAGGGTCACTTCTAGTCCGATGACCAGTATTCCGCCGGCGCCTACCTCCCGCACAACCATCATCGCAATTCAGCCAGGGATTAGCGATTTAGGTGGTTTGCGCAAACGATGAACTCGCACCTGGCCATTAGTCAGCAGGCCGGTTCACCGCCTGCATCCTCATTCGCCACCGCCGGACCTGAGAAGCCAGTCAGAAGAGTCCTTCGCGTCCTTGCAAGGGTAGTGCTGGCGGGGCTGCTTTTGCTGCCGATAGCTGGTGAAGCGTGGATGCGCTCGGCGGGCGCGAAGGACATCATCTTTGCCGCTTATCTCATAGCCTGCGTTATCTTCGCGCTGGTTGCGTCTCGGCTAGCGCCGTCATCGGCTCTGAGAGAACAGATAGTGATTCAGCCGTTGTTGATCGCGGCGGCGCTCGCTATGTTCGCGGCAGGTGTTTACCTGGCAACCAAAGACCTGCGCCAATGGGCATTGCTACCGATTTGGCTGGCCGGCGTGGCCTTTTGGATTGTCGCCTGGCTAGGACAAGAGCGCAAGCGGGTCGGCTCCTCTCGCGCTATGGTTCTCCTCTGGGCGCTTCTGGCTGTCGCTGCCGCATTGCGGCTGTTCCAGCTAGGCGATCTACAGACGTTGTACACCGACGAACTGGTGGCGGCGCCTGCCACACTTGAAGTAGGTAGTAGCGCCGATTTCCTACTGTTTCAGGTTGATCGCGGTGGGCTGACTCAGACCCGGCTGATGGAATACATTACGCTTGGCGTTTTTAAGCTGGCCGAGATTAGCGTGTTTACCCTCAGGCTGCCCACGGTGGCGCGGGGGCTGCTGGAAATAGTATTGGTTTACCTGATGGGCCGCGAGCTTTTTGCTCAAAGAGTTGGTCTGATAGCTGCCGCTGTCTTAACCACGTTAACCGCTCACCTGCACTTCAGCCGGAACGGATACGCCTTCATTGACGGCGCGATAGTTTGGACGCTGACCGCCTTTTTCCTGGCGCGTGGATTTAGCCGGCGCAGCGTGGCTTCGCTGGCGATGGCCGGTCTTTCATTGAGCCTGGCACTCTTCCTATATATTCCTGGTCGCCCGGCCGTCGTGTTCGTAGCGGCTGTGTTGCTGCTGGCGGCGCTGGACAGCCGAGTGCGCGGAAGCTGGTTGGCCGTTGGATCGCTAGCCCTGGTCGGAGGGTTCCTGGTTGGCAGCGGACCGATGCTAGTCCCATATATAAGGGACCCTGGAATCCTGACCTTTAGGTCCGAGCTATCAGCCTGGCTTTTCCAGGCGATAGAGGCATACCGCAGCAGCGGTGACATCTCCCGCCTCTCGCAGCCATTATGGGAGCACCTCAGCCGGGGACTACTGGGCTACAACCTCAATGCCAGTACGGAAAACTTTTATAAGACGGATCGCGGCTTGCTGATGCTGTTGCCGGCTGGGCTGATGTTCGCCGGCCTATCCTACGCAACGCTACGCATGTTCGATTGGAGGTTGCGGCTGCTGGCGGTCTGGTTTTGGGCCGTGACGTTGGGACTCTGGTCGGCAACTGATGTGGTGCCATCAGTCCACCGGGGCGTTCCGGTCCTGGCAGCGGTGGCTCTGCTGGTGGCGTTGGGGTTGGACCGTCTAATCGCCGGCTGGGAAGCGGTATCGGTACGGCTGCGCAGATTTGCCTTGCCAGTCTTGATGGTCGTGACGCTAGCGATGACCGTTCCTGAGGGGGCCTACTATTTCTCAGATTTTGCCAAACGGGACATTGACCCGTATCAAGACCAGCTCGTCCGTTACATCCTAGCCAGTCCGCCCGGCCGGCACTTTGTGTTGGTACCCGGTCCATCGCCGATTGCAATGGAGCTAAACGCAATAGGCAAGCCATTTCGTTGGGCTGGCGAGCTTGGCCAGCGCAACACTGGCAAGGACTTGGGCCGGGCCATTGACGAGCTGCCGGAGCTGGTCAACCGCCCCGAGGGCGTGACCTATCTGGTCCACGCCGAACGTCAGTTCTGGCTCGACGTAATAAAGCAATTCTATCCAGCCGGCCGGACGGAACAGCTCCGCTCGCGAGAAGGCAAGCCGGTCTGGATAGCATACACCGTTGACGCCGATGCGTTGTCTGTGCATCGCGGCCTGCGACTGAAGATCGCCGATGCCTCCGGCCGATCCGATGAAATGCGGACTGAAACGCTGGAGATAGCTGGGAACGATCTGCCGGCCGGCCTGCGCTATCCGATTGATCTGGAGTGGCGCGCATGGTTGCGCTTCCAACGCGAAGGCGCCGGGACGGTCGAGTTCGCATCATCCGGCTCGGTAGCGCCGACCATCAGGTTGGGAGAGGCTGTTGTCGAGTCAAGCAAACTGGCGGGTGGCGGTCAGTCGCCGGTCCGGTTGGCGCGCGGGGTCTACCCGCTAGTGGTTACGGCCCGGCTGGCCGGGCCCGCTGATAGCGTCAGACTTACTTGGGATGGGGTGAAGCAGAAGGACATGCGACTCTTTCCCTCGGGGCTGTCTTTTGCACGGTTGTTTGAACCTAGCGTTGTGCTTGAATGGTTCTCGCAGGATGGTGGCCGGCTGGTCCGGCGAGAGTTTGACGTGATGATCGCCGATCATAACCTGGCGGCTCGCCGGCCTTCGCCCGATCCATACTTGCTGCGCTGGACTGGCGTTCTGAAAACTGATGAGCCTGGGCGCTACGAGTTCGAGGTGCGCGCCGACGGGCCGGTCAGATTGATGATTGATGGCCGACAGGTATGGCCGGCGACCGGCGACCAACCACGGCAGCCGGACGGACCTTTGGAAAGCAGGCGCGCAAAAGTAGATCTGGTGGCGGGCTCGCACCGGCTCGCGTTGGAGCGCGCATTCCGAGAAGGGGCTCAGGTGATATTATTGTGGCGGTTAGGCGATGGCGAGCAGGCGATAGTGCCGGCTAAGGCCTTCGCATCATTACCGTGGCCCTGAAAATGGCCTGCAGTCATCTAGTAGTTTGTCAACGTTGAATTGATGGGCA
>JBCLEL010000292.1:0-3182 GCA_038913435.1 Chloroflexota bacterium | reverse complement strand
GCAGTAGCCGGCGAATGGGAATAGCCCGGCTGAATTTGATTTGCGCAACCAGGCCAGCAGCCCGCCAATCGTCAGATAACCCGAAACCGCCGCGCTGAGAAAGCCGCTGACCAGCGCCACCGTCTCTCCCGGCGGAACGCCAGCGGTGACAGCGTCGGCCAGCTTGAAGAGGCCGGCGCCGGCGATAATAGGCATCGCTAGCAAGAAGCTAAAGCGAGCTGCCGCTGGACGATCGAGGCCGAATAACAATCCGGCGGCGATTGTGCTGCCGGAGCGCGATATTCCGGGCACGATGGCGACCGCTTGGGCCAGACCGATCACCAGAGCGCCGACCAACCCCGGCTCGTTTGCGGTGGAACGTCCAACTCTTTGAGACACCAGTTCGGCGAAAGCCAGCAGAAGAGCGGTGACTAGCAGCGCCACGCCCACCAGACGCGCCGATTGGAACATGGCCTCAAAGGTCTTCTCTAGGAGAGCGCCGGCCAGGGCAGCCGGCAGCGTGGCGACCACCAGGCACGAGATGAGCCGTCGGTTGGAACTCGCATAGGGACTTCGACTGTTGACAGCGGTCGTGACGATCTGGATGAGATCGCTCCGAAAGTAGAACAACAACGCCAGGAGCGTGCCTAGATGGACCGTAGTGTTGAAGGTCAGACTCGGACTGTCCCAGCCAAGTAACCGAGGGACCAGCACCAGGTGCGCCGAGCTGCTGATAGGTATAAACTCGGTCAGCCCTTGTACCAGCCCGAGAATTATCGTTTGAGACGGATCCATACTAAATTGCCAGCACTATGGTAAGGGCGTTCAATTGAACGCCCCTACAAAATCCACTACCTGCAATCGGATTGAGGTAGCCAGCAGAGATTCTGGCAACTAGACTAACCGATAAACAGTGGCGCTAACACCAGCGTTATGGTGCTGAGTAGCTTCACTAGCACGTGCAGGGACGGGCCGGCGGTATCCTTAAAGGGATCGCCAACCGTGTCACCGACCACCGAGGCGGCGTGGACTTCGCTGCCCTTCGGAATCACCGTGCCGTCCGGATATTTCATCAAGCCGGCCTCGATGTACTTCTTGGCATTGTCCCAAGCGCCGCCACCATTATTCAGCACTGTCGCCAGGAGGACACCAGCTATGGTCCCGACCATCAAAAAACCAGCCGTCGCTTCGGCCTTCAGCACCAGGCCAACAACGATCGGCATACCGACCGCAAGCAGACCCGGCGCGACCATTTCACGTAGCGCAGCTTTGGTGGTGAGATCAACGCAGCGAGCGAAGTCTGGTCGCTGTTTACCTTCCATAATTGCAGGGTTCTCGCGGAACTGGCGACGCACCTCCTCGATGATCTCGGAACTGGCTCGCCCGACCGCTCGAATGGCCAGAGAGCTAAAGAGGTATACCAGCATTGCGCCTAGCAATGCGCCTACGAATACCTCTACTTTCGCCAAGTTGATAACTTCAAACTTTTGGCCGGCCGATAAAATGCCGCGCGCGAGCATGACCTCGGTGACCTTGTCCAGATAGGCGTTGAACAGTAGAAAGGTCGCCAGCGCCGCCGAACCAATAGCGTAACCTTTAGTCAGCGCCTTAGTAGTGTTGCCGACGGCGTCAAGCCTGTCGGTGATATACCGCGCCCCGGCCGGTGAATGCGACATTTCGGCGATTCCGCCGGCGTTGTCGGTGATCGGCCCAAAGGTATCCATCGCCAGGATGTAAGCGGCGGTCATCAGCATCCCCATGGTGGCTATGGCAGTGCCGTAGATGCCACCGTGCGGCAGGCCGGTCTGCGAGCCGGCGGCGTAAGACGCAATCAAGGCAACCGAAATAGTGATTGCGGTGCTCGCGGTAGTCTCAAAGGCAACGGCGGTGCCAGAGATGATGTTGGTAGCGGGGCCGGTCAACGAAGCTTTAGCGATCTCCTGCACCGGCCGCCACGAGCCGGCGGTGTAAAACTGAGTAATAAACACAAAAGCTATGGATGTAAGGATGCCGATTACACCGGCCACCGCGAACCAGACCTCCTGGAGCATTACCTCAGTAACTGCAAACAAAAATATGACGGAGAGGGCGGCCGCAACATAATACCCACGGTTCAACGTCTGCATCGGGTTCTCGTCTTCACGACCATGTACAACCATTAGGCCAATTCCCGAAGCTAGCAAGCCAAACGCACGAACAACTAGGGGGAAAAGTATCCAGGCAGGGTTTTGAGTCACAGCGAATATTGCCACGCCCAGGATCATTGCGCCAATATTCTCGGCGGCAGTAGACTCGAATAGATCGGCGCCGCGGCCGGCGCAGTCACCCACGTTGTCCCCGACCAAATCAGCGATGACAGCTGCGTTGCGTGGGTCGTCTTCAGGAATGCCGGCTTCTATCTTGCCTACCAAGTCGGCGCCCACGTCGGCCGCTTTGGTATAAATGCCCCCGCCTAATTGGGCGAACAAGGCAACAAAGCTGGCGCCAAAGCCGAAACCGACGATTGTAAAGGCAGCTTTATCCGGCGCGTCCACCCCACCGTAGGCGACGAAGATCAGGGCTACACCTAGCAGACTCAAGGCGACAACTAGGAACCCTGATACGGCTCCGCCACGCAACGCCACTGTGATCGCCTCTGAGAGACTTCTCTGGGCGGCGCTAGCAGTTCGGATATTAGAGCGGACGGCGACGAACATCCCGATAAAACCAGCGATACCTGATGCCAACGCGCCCACCAGAAAGCTGATGCCGGTCTTGACGCCAAGATCGCTGCTGTTTTCAACCAGGCCGATTACAACGCCGATAACCACGGCGGTAACGACTGCCAGCATCGCGATGGTACGATATTGCCGATTTAGAAAGGCCATCGCGCCCTCGTGAATCATGCTGGCGATCTCTTGCATCTGCGGAGTGCCGGTATCTCGCCGGAGCACATCCCAAGCCAAGTAGGCTGCGAACAGTATGGCGAGCAGCCCCAAAGCGAAGACGACTACCAGAGCCATATTTGGAAATTACCTCCGAGCTAGTTGGTCATGTGTTACACAAAAATAGGCGTACTCGACACCTAATGCATTTTGGGTCTCATAAACACGAACAAGCCTAGACAAACTCGTCTAGGCCAACGTCACACTAGGTCTTGCCAACGCCGGCAGGAACTTTAGCATCTACCGCCCAGCCGGTCAAGCTCGTATGGGAGGGTGTTT
>JBCLEL010000291.1:0-3203 GCA_038913435.1 Chloroflexota bacterium | reverse complement strand
GCGTTCCATAGCCCCAAAGAGGTGGGTCGAGTTGGCCACAAAAGGAACGCGTCCTCGGCGGCCATCGGTCTGCTATGTCTGCGGCAAACCAGGAGCAGACAGCAGGGATCACGTTATTCCCCGATCCTTCTTCGGCGGCCGGCCTCCGTCAAATATTGTGACCCTAAAGGCGCACAAAGCATGCCATGACGATGACGGTGAAGACTACTTGCGCTTCTTCGTCATCAACGCTGCAACTAGAAGTATCACGGCGGACTACCTTCGACGAACCAAAGTGGTACGGTATGCGGCCAAGAACCCTCGTCTGATGATGGAAATCCACGAGGCCGTTCAGAACGCCGAGCGTGACGCCGTGGGAAACTTGTATGTTGCGGATGAACTAGCCGTATCGATTCGCCCGGAACGGATGTGGCCGACACTCGAACGAATAACGCGGGGTCTCTACTACCTCGTTACCGGCGAAATACTGCCTGCCAGTGTCGAGCTTGGCATCGACCCTCGGCTCATGCTGCCTCCACAGATGCGGCCCGAGCGATGGGCCGAGTTTAACAACAAGGCGGGACTTAACTACAAAGGCGTTTTTGATTCCTGGTATTACCGAAGCATCGACGAGGCGGGCGTTGAGCGATGGGGATGGTGGCTGAGGTTTTACGGAGAGGTCACCTTCTTTTGCGTGGCAACGTGGAATACCAGCCAAGCAACTGAGCCATAGACTGCGAGATGCGCGAGACGACCGGCGTCCCTCACAAAGTTACAGCGACGGCCGGTGCCGGAATCACCTCGACAGTTTTTTCTGTTTCTTTAGGCAGAGAACGACCGTCTTCAAAGAGGACTTCCATGTAGGACTGAGCAGCCTCTCGGAGACTATTCAACGCTTCTTCTTTGGTATATCCCCAAGTTGCACAACCAGGTAACGTTGGGATAATTGCGCTCCAACGACCATCTTGGTCTTGTTCTAACTCGGCCCGAAAGACATAGGTTTTCATCGTTCACTCATCGCCTTTGACTTAGCGGTCAGCTATCAGCGTTCAGCAGTCAGCGGACTGGGGCCAGGTTTCCACCGATTGTTGAATCTCGTAATAACCTTATCTGAACCCAATGGCTGATTGCTGACGGCTGATCGCTGACTGCTGAAAGCTAACAGCTACTCCACCCGCTTCCATACGTCGCCGCCAAGTGTCGCCGCGAAGACTGCACGATCCTCAGCGTAGTTGGGTGATGGCACAACCGACACCACCGCGTGGTTAGTCAGCCCTTTGCTGATGTCGTGCCAACCCAGGCCACCGCTCTGCGAGCGATAAACGCCGGTGCTGCTGGCGACAAAGAGCGTCTCGTCGGCTTCGTAATTTGGCGAGACGACGACCTGGACAACGCTCGTCGCGATATGGCCGACACGCTCGCCCATCCACAGTTGCCGGCGGCCGGCTTTGGTCACCTCGGCCGAACGACGCAGCGGGCGAAATACCCGGTTTTGCGAGCCGGCGAACACTGTTCGGTCCCGCGGGTAGGAAGACGGCACCGCCACGCTAACCCAAACTGCGCCGCCGCCTTGCGACATCAGACATTCCCAGCTCTTACCGAAATCCTCGGTCTTCCAAATCCCAATCCCAAGCTGCCCATCGCTACGCTCTTCGCGCACTCCCAGAATAACCGTCTGATCGTCGGCGAAGCCTGGTGAGAAGCAGGCCACCGCAATGCCCAGATTCTGATAGGGAAACACTAACTCTCGCCAGTTGTCACCACCGTCCTGCGAGACTCGCATCTCGCCCTCGGCAGGACAGATGATGACAGTCTTATCCTCGGCAAAAGCCGGCGACACGCTGACTGAGTTAATGACCACGTTCGTAAGGTCAGGGGTGACAAGCTGCCAGTGGTCGCCGCCGGACTGGCTCCGGTACAATCCGCCGGCGGTCGCGCAGAAGACGGTACGGTCCTGGGCAAAGGCCGGCGACAGGGCTAGCCCTGATACCTGCAACGACTCAAACCCATCATTTATGAAAGACCAGCCCCGCCCGCCATCGGCTGAACGGGTGACGCCATCCTCCAGGTAGCCAGCAAACATCGTTTGGTCTTCGGTAAATGCCGGCGAGACGGCCAGGCAGACCATCGCCCTGGCAGATGGCTGGTTCTCAACATCGTTCCAACTAACACCGCCGTCGGTTGACTTTAGCATGCCACGCGATGCGACGCCGGCTAGCGCGACACCATCACGATCAAAACCGGGGCTGACTGCGACCACCATCGCACTGGCTCGATCATAGACCGGTTGCCAGTTGGCGCCACGGTCGTCGGATTGGAAAAGTCCGCTGGGAGTGGCTAAAAGGATCACGCCGTCTCTTGCATAGGACGGCGAGACAGCAAGGGAGTTTATGCACAGATCGGAGAGTTCGTTATTGACCAATTCCCAGGTGCGACCGCCGTCGGTTGAACGTAAGACGCCATGTTCCTCGGCGCCAAGGTAAATCGTGTTGTCCTCCTGGTAGCTTGGCGAAAAGACAATAGCCTGAACCGCGCCTTCAATCGGGAGCTTGACCTCGCGCCAAGCGCGCCCCTGGTTGCGCGTCCGATACAAGCCGGTGGCAGTAGCTACGAAGGCGACTTGCTCCTCCTTGAAGTTAGGAGAGAACGCCAGGGCAATTACACTCAGGTCCATCAGGCCAAAGCTGGACGCGTTCCAGGTACGGCCACGATTGGTGGAAATGTAAACGCCATCCTTGCTGGTGCCGGCCATAAGAATGCCATCCTCCTCATAATTCGGAGAAACAGCCAGGGCCGCAAGGGTTGGCCGCGTCTTCCAAACCGGCAGAGCGATCCAGCTTTGGCCGGCGTCAATCGAGTAGTGGATGCCACCTTCGCCAGCGCCGATGAAAATGGTCTTGTCACTGCTGAACCGAGGTGAAAAGGCCACTGCATTTACGAACGGGCTGGTCACACCTTCATTGGCATAGCGCCAGCTGGCGCCGCCATCATTCGAGATGTACAGGCCGGCCAGCGAGCCGGCCGCGACGGTGCCGTCCTGGGCAAAGTTCGGTGAAAAGGCGATACAAGTGATTGTTCCGCCACGGATACCGCCAACCCGTGTCCACTCGCCTACTAATGTTGTTACTGTTTCAATCATTCCAACCTCAACACCCGAAAATTTATTGTTGCATCAACTTGAATTCAGATCCGCCGATATGAAACCGGAGCACTCCCGGTAGATA
>JBCLEL010000290.1:0-3205 GCA_038913435.1 Chloroflexota bacterium | reverse complement strand
GTCGGGCGTTATGCCGGCCCGCGCGCAAACCTCACGTCCAAGCGTCAGGTAGTCGTTCGCATTGTCGTCGTCGCCGCGCTCAAGGAATATCGTCGCCAAGCCGTCGTAGCAAGGGAAGAGAAGTTGCGGGTTGTCAAGGTCTTGCGCGATGGACAACGCCTCCCGGTAGCTACGCTCGGCGTTGTCAAGGTCGCCGTGACACTGCCGGACCTGGCCAAGCACGATCAACGGCACCGGCAGATGCGAACGCAGACCCAACTGATGGTCGAGTTCAATTGACATCTCGGCATGGCGGATGGCAGCCACATAGTCGCCGGCGCAGGCATGGAAGCTTGATGCCATCGTAGCGTGCAGCCAGGATTCGCATACGGTGTCACCGATGCGCCGGGCCATCTCAAGCCCCTTGGCGCCGATCTCAGCGGCCTGGCTCGGGTCGGTCGCCGAGTACAAGACGGCCAGATTGATGTAGGCCCGGCCGGCGGCGGCCGGCAGATTTTGCGTCTCGGCAATGTTTAGCGCCTTTTCAACGGCGACAATTCCAGCATCGAAATCGCCCTGCCGTGCGAGCGCGACGCCCAGAGTGTTGTAAGCCTGGGCCGCGGCCCCTGTCGCGCCAATGCGCTCGCTAATCTCGATTGCTTTCTGCGCCCATTCCGCCGCCTCGCTGAAATTACCTCGGTGGAACGCCAGGCGAGCCTGCTCCTGATACAATTCGGCGTGCGATAGACCTTCAGGAACCTGTTCTAGCAGCCTCAGCGCCGTCTCAAACGATTCGCGGGCGGCCGGCAGATCGCCCTTTGCGAATAGCGCCGCTCCCACTACTCGGCACAGGTCAGCCTTTTTCAAGGACTGTCCTTCACTCTCGTAAACCGAGGCAACCGCGCGCCAGTGCTCCAGCGCCACATCAAAATGCCCTTGAGCCGCTTCAGCCGCGGCTATGAGCTCTTGGACGCCTGCCTGCTCGGTTGATGAGGCGTTGTGACGCCGGAGCAAGTCTAGCATTTGCTCGTATAAATGAGCCGCTTCGGCATGGGCGAACATCGAACTTGCTGCCTCGGCGGCTTGGGATAGGTAAGGCCGAGCGCGTTCCAGATCGTTCGCTCGGTAACAGTGCTCGGCCAGCACGGCGGTCAATCCAACCGAACTGCCGGCTTGTAGCCGTTCAATTGTCTCGGCGGCCCTTCGATGTAGCTCCTCCCGGTGGCGAATCAACAGACTCTCGTAGGCCACTTCGCGCACCAGATTGTGCCGGAACCGAGTCGCGTCTTCTTCCTCGGCTAATAGATCGGCTTCAATCAGGTTCGCCAGGTGCGATTCGATGCGTGGGATTGGCGAAGCATACTTTAGCAACAACTGACGTTCAAACGTCTGCCCCAGAACGGCCGCCTCTTGTAACAGGCGACGCGCTTCGGGAGACAGAGCGTCAATGCGCGTGCGAATCAGTCCCTCAATCGTTTCCGGCACCCTCACCTCGGATACGCTTCGAACCAGGCGCCAGTGACCACCTTCCTTATGTACGGCGTCAGTCTCTACCAAAGCGCGTGCGATTGCCTCCAGGTAGAGCGGGTTGCCGCCGGCGCGACTCACGATGCGACGGCGCAACTCTTCCGGCAGAATGTCGTAGCCCTGGCCGAATAGCGCCCGCAACAGTCGCTCGCTATCGGCGTCTCGGAGGGGATGAAGGCGAATCCAAGAGCAAGAGACCTGTCCTTTCCAGGAACTCGCAATGTCGGCGTCAGGACGCTGCATAGCGACTAACATCAGGGGTAGGCCATCTACCCGCTCGATCAGAAATCGCAACATCTCAAGGGATTCGGCGTCTGCCCAGTACAAATCGTCAACCACGATGACTAAGCTGCGCTGCTGGGCATTCTGGGCAACGAGCTGGCGCACCAGTAGGAACAGTTGACGCCGCCATTGTTCAGGATCAACGTAAAGGTCGCCCCATCCGGAGCCATTATTGCGGTCGCGGAGACCGTCGAGACGCTGATGCTCGTGGTCAACCGCACCGATCATCTGGGCTATTGGCTCAAGGATGGTGGAATCAACGTGGATTTCTTGGGCCTGACTCATCAATCGATCCTTCACCGCTTCTACCGGCTCTTGGGGCGCGACCTGGAGAGCCGTCCTCAATAGCTGAAGTGTTAACTCATTCGCCTGACGGTGATCCTGATGACAGGATAATCGCCAGATAGTTGGCCCAGTGGTGGCAGCCTGGCCGTCATCGGACTTGGAAGAGATTGAGCGCAAGAACTCGGCAACCAGACGGGTCTTTCCCAGGCCAGCCTCGCCGACTATATTGACCAGTTGAGGCTGCCGGTGGTTACACCGGTCAAAGTATTCCAGCAGTTGGGCAATCTCAGCCTCTCGCCCTACGAATGGCGTTCGCTGTTCGATCTTTTCCTCAACCGCTAGCTGCTCAGACCTTTCTCGCAAGAGGCGAAAAGCTACAACCGGGTCGGACTTTCCTTTTGCCTCAACCGGTGGGACCAGCTCGAAGTCGAAGGAAGCGCCGACCAGTCGGTGGGTTGACTCGCCAATGAGTATGGTGCCTGGCGCCGTGGCAGCCATCAACCTGGCGGCTACGTTAACTACGTCCCCCATTACAGTGTATTCGTGGCGCTCGACCCCGCCGACGATGCCGGCCACCACCAGCCCGGTATTGACGCCGATCCGAAGTCGCGGGCGCACGCCTCGGCGTCGCTGGAGTTCATCGCCGGCGGCGTCTAGCTCGCGCTGGATGTCCAGGCTGGGGCGTAGCGCCCGGGCCGGATCGTCTTCGTGGGCAACCGGAGCGCCGAAGAGCGCCAGCAGGCCATCGCCGGTCAGCTTGTTCACATATCCACCGTGCTCAGCCACCATTGCAACCGCACGGCTCAAGCAGTCATTGATGATCTCAGCGACGATCTCAGGGTCGAGTCGCTCGGACATTGCAGTGAAGTTGGCCATGTCGGCGAAGAGAACGGTGACTGTCCGACGCTCGCCCTCCATGCCACCGGGGACAATGCTAGCCGGCGGTGGCTCCGCCGCCGGCGTGGGCGGGCGCGTCTCGACAACGGCCGGCGCCGGTGCGGGGCCGGCCAGTGACGCGCCACATTCACTGCAGAATTTGGAGGCGGTCGGATTATCGGTCTGACATGATGGACAAAGCATGGCGGCGCCTCCGTCAGTCAGTTGGCTGGTGTTCGCCTTTTATTCTACACGA